>NZ_JBFBIR010000002.1:125183-354521 GCF_040685715.1 Kitasatospora sp. NPDC088264 | reverse complement strand
CATGGTCTGGCCGATGGTCGCGGCCGGCACCAGCAACGACGAGATCCAGTTCGCCAAGGGCATCCGCCCCGACTTCGGCGACGACCTCGACTAACACCCCCCTGAACCCCGGTCGTAGGCCCTCGACCCCCGCGAGGGCCTACGACCGGCCTTTTTGTGCCCAGGATCTCGTGCCGTTCGGGCAGACGGCCGTTGGAGCAGGCCGCTCAGCGGCTCGCCGACGCCGACCAGGAGAGCAGGAGGCGCAGGGCGTCGTCCGACGGGGTGTGCGGGTCGGCGGTGTAGGTGACGAGGGCCTGGTCGGGGTCGTCGGCGGGGCGGAGCGTGTCGTAGGCGAGGTCGAGGGGGCCGGCGATGGGGTGGTGGAAGAGCTTGCGGCCGGAGGTCTTGTCGGCGACCGGGTGTTCGGCCCAGAGGTGACGGAACTCCTCGCTGTGGACGCAGAGTTGGCCGACGAGTTCGGCGAGGAGGGGGTCGTGGGGGCGGCGGCCCGCCTCCAGGTGGAGGAAGGCGACGTTCTCGCGGGCGCAGGCCGTCCAGTCGCCGTAGAGCTCGCGCGAGGCCGGGTCGAGGAAGGTGCCGCGGGCGATGTTGCGGTCCTCGACCGGCAGGGCGCCGTAGTCGCCGAACAGCGCGACGGCCGCACGGTTCCAGGCCAGGACGTCCATCCGGTGGCCCATCACCAGCGCCGGGACGTGGTCGAGCTGGTCGAGCAGGCGCAGCAGGGAGGGGCGGGGCTGCTGCGGGGCGGTGCGGCGGCGGGGCGCGCGGCGGGTGGGGCGGGCGAGGCGGTGGAGGTGGCCGGACTCGTCGGGGGCGAGTTGCAGGGCGCGGGCGACGGCGTCGAGGACGGCTTCGGAGGGGTTGCCGACGCGGCCCTGTTCGAGGCGGGTGTAGTAGTCGACGCTGACCCCAGCGAGGTGGGCGAGCTCCTCGCGACGCAGCCCCGCGACCCGGCGGCGTCCGCCGTAGTCGGGCAGGTCGACGTCCTCGGGCCGCAGCTGGGCGCGGCGGGTGCGGAGGAACTCGCTCAGGGCACTGGTCAGGTTCATGGGGATGATTCTCACCCGGAGGCGGCCGGCCGTGCCTGGCCCTGCCAGGACCAGGCACGGCCGGCACCGGGGCGCGGCCGGGGGCAGGCGATAGCGGGGCGCGGCCGGGGGCAGGCGGTAGCGGGGCGCGGCCGGGGGCAGCCGGGGATCAACCGGACGTCAGCCCGCGACGGCCTGGACGGCGGGCACCAGGCCGCCGTCGATGACGATGTCCTGGGACGTGATGTAGGAGGACCGGTCGGAGAGCAGGAAGGCGACGGTTTCGGCGACGTCCTCGGCCCGGCCCAGGCGGCCGAGCGGGATGCGCGCGCGGATCGGCTCGTGAGCGGCCGGGTCGGGGATCACCGCGTGGAACATCTCGGTGGCGATGTAGCCGGGGCTGACGGAGTTGACCCGGATGCCGCGCGCGGCGAGGCCGCTGCCGAGGGTGCGGGCGAGGCTGAGGACGGCCGCCTTGGTCGCGGCGTAGACGGGGGCGTCGGGCAGGCCGCGGTGCGGGGTCCAGGAGGCGTTGAGCACGATGGAGCCGCCGCCGGCCGCCTCCAGCAGGGGCAGGGCGTGCTGGACGGTAAAGAACACGCCCTTGAAGTTGACGTCGACGGTGTGGTCGAAGTCGTCCTCGGTGACGTCGGCGGCGGGCTGGAAGACGCCGACGCCCGCGTTGGCGAAGACGCCGTCGAGCGCGCCGTGGCGCTCCCGGACGGTGGCGGCGAGCCGGGCGAGGTCGGCCCGGGCGGCGACGTCGGCGCGGACGGCGAGCAGCCGGTCACCGCCGTCGAGCCGTTCGGCGGCGCGGGCGAGCCGGGCGTCGTCACGGCCGGTGATGACCACCCGGGCGCCGGCGGCGAGGAGGCGGCGGGCGGTGGCGAGGCCCATGCCGCTGGTGCCGCCGGTGATCAGGACGGTGCGGTCGGCGAATTCCCGGGGGTCGGCGGGATCCCGGGTCATGGCGTTGTCGGACGGGGCGTTGTCGGTCATGGCACCCACTCTCCCGACGGCCGTGGAGCCGGGACCAGGCCCGGCCCGACCCTGGGTCCGGAAGAACCACCCTGCACCGGGAATCGACGGCGCCACCGGGTGGTTGGGGCAGGACGACAGGCGTGTGACACTCGCGAACAGGGGTCTGACATGAAGATCGGCATCATCGGTGCGGGCAACATCGGCGGCAACCTGACCCGACGGCTGACGGCGCTCGGGCACGACGTCTCGGTGGCCAACTCGCGCGGTCCCCAGTCGCTGGCCGCCCTGGCCGAGGAGACGGGCGCGACGGCCGTGCCTGCCACCGAGGCGGCGCGCGGAGCGCAGGTCGTGGTGGTGACGGTGCCGCTGAAGAACGTGCCGGACCTGCCGGCCGGGCTGCTGGACGGCGCGGCCGAGGGCGCGGCGGTGATCGACACCGGCAACTACTACCCGCAGCAGCGCGACGGCCGGATCGACGAGATCGAGGACGACGGGCTGACCGAGAGCCGGTGGACGGAGCGGCACCTCGGCCACCCCGTGGTGAAGGCGTTCAACGGCACCTACGCGCAGGACCTGCTGGAGCGGCCGCGGCCGGAGGGCGACCCGGAGCGGATCGCCCTGCCGGTGGCGGCGGACGACGAGGCGGCCAAGCGCGTGGTGCGGGCGCTGATCGACGAGTTGGGCTTCGACACGGTGGACGCGGGCGGGATCGACGAGTCCTGGCGCCAGCAGCCGGGCACGCCGGTGTACGGGCTGCGCGCCGGGGTGGAGGCGGTCACCCGGGCGCTCGCGGAGGCGTCTCCGGAGCGCCCGGCGGACCACAAGGCGTGACCCCGGGAAGGCGTGCTCCCCGCGCCGACCCCGACGGGCCCGGTCAGCCCGTGCGGCGGGCCCCCTCGGCCGGGACGGCCGTGAGGGTGCGCGGGGCGGCGTAGCCGGCCGCGCGGAACGCGGTGGTGACGGCGGCGGCGACGGTGTCGGCGGCCGGTGCGTCGACGAGGGCGATCACCGAGCCGCCGAAGCCGCCGCCGGTCATCCGCGCGCCGTGGGCGCCGGCGGCGAGGGCGGCCCCGACGGCGAGGTCGGTCTCGGGGCAGGAGACCCGGTAGTCGTCGCGCAGCGAGGCGTGGCCGGCGGTGAGGATCGGGCCGAGCGCGGCGGGCCGGCCGGCGTCCAGGTGGGCGACGGCGGCCGTGACGCGCTCGTTCTCGGTGACCACGTGGCGCACCAACGGCCTCAGCTCCTCGGGGAGTCGGGGCAGGGCGGCCGGCAGGGCGGCGGGCGTCAGCTCGCGCAGCGCGGGCAGTCCGAGCAGCGCGGCCGCCCGCTCGCAGCCGGCCCGCAGGGCGGCGTAGGCACCGTCGCCGAGGTCGTGCTTGACCCGGGTGTCGAGGACCAGCAGGGCGAGGCCGGAACCGGCGAGGTCCAGCGGCACCTGCCGCATCGCCAGGTCCCGGCTGTCGAGGTGCAGGGCGGCGCCCGGGCGGCAGCACATCGAGGCCATCTGGTCCATGATCCCGCAGGGGACGCCGACGAAGTCGTTCTCGGCCCGCTGTGCGATCAGGGCGAGGTCGGGTGCGGACAGGCCCAGCCCGTACAGGTCGTTGTACGCGATCGCGACGACGCATTCCAGGGCGGCCGAGGAGGACAGCCCGGCACCACCGGGCACGTCGCTCTCCAGTCGGAACTCGGCACCGCCGACGGGGTGCCCGGCCTCGCGCAGCGCCCACACCACGGCGGCCGGGAAGGCCGCCCAGCCGGGCACCGAGCCCGGGGCCAGGTCCGCGACGGCCAGGTCGGCGACCACCCCGTCGCCCTGGGCGGACCAGAGCCGCAGCCGGCCGTCGTCGCGGCGCCGGGCCTGGGCGCGGACGGCCTGCGGGAGGGCGATCGGCAGCACGAACCCGAGGTTGTAGTCGGTGTGCTCGCCGATCAGGTTGACCCGGCCGGGGGCGGCCCACTCCCCCTCGGGGGCGTGGCCGTGGAGCTCTTCGAAGGAGGTCGCGAGGGTGTTCACAGGAGTCTCCACGGGCGTGGTCACGGGCGTGTGCACGGGCGTGGTCACAGGGCTACCTCCCGCAGCCGGCGGGCCGCGTCCTCGGGGGTGACGTCGTTGACGAAGGCGTCCATGCCGGATTCCACCCCGGCCAGGAACTTGAGCTTGTCGGCCGCGCGCCGGATGGTGAACAGCTCCAGGTGGAGGGCGAGTTCGTCCTCCTGGCCGGCGGGCGCCTGGTGCCAGGCGGAGATGTACGGGGTGCGGCCGGCACCGAAGAGGCGGTCGAAGCGGCGCAGCAACTCCAGGTAGAGGTCCGGGAATTCGGCGCGCTGCGGCTCGTCGAGGCCGGTCAGGTCGGCCACCCTGCGGTGCGGGTAGAGGTGCACCTCGTACGGCCAGCGGGCGGCGAAGGGGACGAAGGCCGTCCAGTGCTCTCCGGCGAGCACCACCCGGGCGCCGTCGGCGCGTTCGGCGGCGAGCAGGTCGTCGAAGAGGCTGCGGCCGGTGGCGGCGCGGTGTTCGGCCGCGCGCGCGGCCATCCGGGCGGTGCGCGGGGTGGTGAAGGGGAAGGCGTAGATCTGGCCGTGCGGGTGGGCGAGGGTGACGCCGATCTCGGCACCCCGGTTCTCGAAGCAGTAGACCTGCCGGACGCCGGGGAGGGCGGCGAGTTCGGCGGTGCGGTCGGTCCAGGCGTCGAGGACGAGGCGGGCCCGCCGCTCGTCGAGGTCGGCGAAGGAGGCGTCGTGGTCTGCGGTGAAGCAGACCACCTCGCAGCGCCCGGCGCCGGGGCCGCTGACCCGCGGTCCGCCGACGCCTTCCAGCTCCGCCGGGGGGCCGGCCAGCGAGGGGAAGCGGTTCTCGAAGACGGCCACCTGGTAGTCGTCGGCGGGGATCTCGCTGTGCCGGCCGTCCCGGGAGGGGCAGAGCGGGCACTCCTCGGCGGGGGGCTGGTAGGTGCGGGCCTGGCGGTGCGCGGCGACGGTGACCCAGGCTCCGGTGGCCGGGTCGAGCCGGACCTCGGAGCCGTGGGCGGGCGGGTCGAGCGGGCGCCGGTCGACGGCGTCCCGGGGGACGGCCTCGCCGCTGTCGTAGTAGATCAGCTGTCGCCCGTCCGCGAGTGTGGTCGCGGTCTTGGCGGTGGGCTGGGTCAGGGTCCCGGCCATGGCCTTCTTCCCTCTATCCGACACGAAACAACAATATCCAACATTATCCATCAGGCCCGGCTGTCCGGAAGAGGCCCGCGCCTGCCATGATGGCGGTGACCGTGGCCCGCCGGGCGGCCAGTCGAACGGCTGGACGGACGGTCACGCCGACCACACCGACCCGAGGAGCCCCCCGATGGCTGACAGCGCCCAACCGCTCGCCGGACAGCGCCGCGTGCTGATCCTGGAGCGGGTCCGCGCGCGCGGCGGCGTCCGGGTGACCGAACTGGTCCGGGACCTCGGGGTGTCCGACATGACCATCCGCCGCGACCTGGACGCGCTGGCCCGCCGCGGCCTGGTGCACAAGGTGCACGGCGGGGCGGTGCGGACGGAGGCGGCGGCCAGCGGCGAGCCCGGGTTCGAGACCAAGGCCAACTGGCAGCTCCCCGCCAAGGAGGCCATCGCCCGGGCCGCCGCCGCCCTGGTGCCGCCCGGCTCGGCGGTCGGGCTGGCCGCCGGGACGACCACCTTCGCGGTCGCCCGGCAGCTGCGCGCCGTCGAGGGCCTCACCGTCGTCACCAACTCGCTGCGGATCGCGGAACTGCTGGAGGAACCCGACGAGGACGGCACCCCCGCCACCGCGACGGTGATCCGCACCGGCGGCGTCCGCACGCCCTCCGACGCGCTGGTCGGGCCGGTCGCCGACCAGGCGATCCGCTCGCTGCACGTCAACGTGCTGGTCATGGGCTGCCACGGCCTCTCGGCCGAGACCGGGCTGACCACCCCGAACCTGGCCGAGGCGGAGACCAACCGGACCTTCCTCCAGTCCGCCCGCCGGGTCGTCGTGGTGGCCGACCACACCAAGTGGAACGCGGTCGGCCTGGCCTCCTTCGCCGCACTGGAGCAACTGGACGTGCTGGTCACCGACGACGCACTGGCGGCCGAACACCGGTCGTCGGCCGCCCAGTTGGTGGGCGAGCTGATCGTCGCTCCGACCGGGGAGCAGGACCCCCAGGCCTGACGGGCCCCCTAAGGACCCGTCCGGGAACTCGCCCGCACCACCAGCTCGGCGGCCAGTTCAAGACCGCCCGCCGGCAGCGCCTCCCCGCGCACCTGGCCGAGCAGCCGCTCCACCAGGGCGGCGGCGATCGCCCGCAGCGGGAGCCGCACCGAGGTCAGCGCGGGGTGCAGGTGGCGGCAGAGCGGCGTGTCGTGGAAACCGGTGACCGCCACCCCCGCCGGCCCGACCGCCGATCCCTCCGCCCGGACCGCCTCGTAGACGTCCAGCGCCAGCAGGTCGCTGCCCGCCGCGAAGGCCGTCGGCCGCTCGGGCCCGCGCAGCAGCTCCCGCACGGCCGCGACGTCCGGCCGCGCCGCCGTCACCGCGGACAGGCCCAGCCGGGCCGCCTCGGCGAGGAAGCCCGCCCGCCGGGCGGCCATCCACGGCAGGTCCTCGGCGCGGCCGACGTACCCGATCCGGCGGTGGCCGAGCCCCGCCAGATGCCGCACCACCACGGCCATCGCCGTGTCGTTGGCGATGTCGACCCAGTGCTGGGGCTGCCCCGGGCCCGTCCGTCCGAAGGCGACGAACGGGAGGCCGGCCCGGACGACGTGCCCGATCCGGGGGTCATCGCCCAGCACGTCCGCCAGCACCAGCCCGTCGACCTGACGGGCCGCCACCAGTTCGTCGATGGCCGCCAGCGGGCCGGCCGCCCGCTGGACCCCGCTCTCGGCCGCACCCTGCCCCGGACGGAACAGCAGCACCCGCTGCCCCTGCGCCCCCGCCGCGTCGACCAGCGCCTCCAGGAAGCCGGCCATCAGCGGGTTGGGGTCGAACGGGTCGTCCACCGGGGCGAGGTAGCCGAGGGTGCGCCGGGCGCCGCTGCGCAGCGAACGCGCCGACTGGTCGGGCTGGTAGCCGAGTTCGCGGATCGCCGCGGTCACCCGGGCCAGCGTGTCCGGGCGGACCCGCTGGGGGGCGTTGAGCGCGTTGGAGACGGTCTGCCGGGACACCCCGGCCGCGCGGGCCACCTCCTCGATGGTGGTGGCGCCGCGGCGCGGTCGGGGTGTTCCCTCGGGCATCGGAGGCTCCAGGACGGCTGCTCGGGTCTGACGGGTGCTCGGTTCCACTGCTCGGTTCTACGGACGGCGCAGGGTCAGCAGCCCACCGCGCGGCACGGCGATGCCGCCCGCCCGGTCGAGCTCGACCTCGCCCTGCCGGACGATACGCCCTCGGGCGTCCTGCACGGTGGCCTCGGCCGTCCCGCCGCCGCCGGTGAGCCGGACGTCCGGATCGGCGTCGGCGTTGGCGACCAGCAGGGTGCGCCAGTCCGCACCGGAGACGTCCACCGGCAGCGCGGCGTAGCGGGCCACCGCGACGGTGCCGCCGCCGACGGCGGTGACCATCGGGTAACCGAGGTCCGGCCGGGCCGGGCGCAGCTCGCCGAGCTGCAGGGTGGCGACGTGCTCGCGGAAGACGCCGAGCCAGAAGGCGATCGCCTCGCGCTGCCCGGGGCTCTGCGCCGCGAGGTCGACGGAGACCTGCGGCACCGAGAACAGCACGTTGATCAGGTGGCAGGCGATCTGCTCGGGCGGCTCGGCCGGGTGCCACATCAGCATGTCGGCGTGGACCGGGACGGGCCCGGCGGCGAGCCGCACGTCGATGGTGCGCTGCCGGTTCTCCTGCGGGCTGAGCGGGCAGTCGGTGGCGCGGACCATGGTGACGTACGGCCACAGGCCGGGGCTGACGTACGGCTGGCGGTGCTCGATCATCGCCCCCGGCTTGACCGCGGTGATCCGGCGGCGGATGGCGGCGAGCAGCCGCTCGACGCCCTCGTCCACGGTGGCGCAGTCGGCCTCGGGCCCGGCCTCCGGCGCGTCGGCGCGGGCGAACCAGTCGACGAAGTCGACCTTCAGTCCGTCCATGCCCCACTCCTCGACGGCGCGGGCGAGCCGGCCGGTCAGGAACGCGCGGACCTCGGGGTAGCGCGGGTCGGCGACGACCGCGCCCAGGTGGGCGGCGTCGGCGAGCGCGTAGCGGCCGATCGCCTCGAAGGCTGCGCTGTCCTTGCCGATGAACGGCAGCGCGTACCAGAGCAGGTACTGCACGCCGAGGTCGTGGACGCGCTGGACGTGGGCGGCGGTGTCGGGCAGCGAGACCGGCTCCCAGTCGCCGCAGTGCGCGTAGCCGCGGGTGCGGTCGGCGGTCATCCAGCCGTCGTCGACGATGATGACGTCCATGCCGAGCTCCTTGCCGAGCGCGGCCTGGGTCTCGACGGCCTTCGGCGAGACGTCCTGGTGCATCGAGTACCAGGTGGAGTAGGCGGGGCGGCGGGCGGCCTCGGGGATGGCGGGGATGTCGGCCGCGCGGCCCGCCCACCACCAGGCGGCGAGGTCGGCCAGGCAGCGCGCGAAGTGCCGGCGGGAGGTGTCGATGCGGACGGTCAGCCGGCCGGCGGCCTGCGCCCAGAACCGGAACTCCCCGGTCTCCTCCAGCACTCCGGCGCCGGCCAGAACGTCGACGCGCTCGGCGGCGAAGGCGCAGATCGCGAGGTCGCCGGTGCCGATCAGGGCGGCGATCGGGGCGCCGTTGGCCAGGCTGGTGCGGCGCGGAGCGCTCCACGCGGCGGGCAGCCAGCCGGTGCCGCGCGGCTCGGGCGTCCAGAACGCGGTGGCGTCCACGCACGGCACCCGCCACTCGATCCGGACGTCGCCCGTCCCTTCGGCGGTCACCTCGACGATTCCGTCGCCCGCCCCGCGGGCGGTCGCGTTCCCGCTGACCCGCAGGTCCAGGCCCTCTGCGTAGAGCGAACGCAGGCCGCCGGCGACGGCGGGGGCGTGCGGTTCCCAGATCTCGGTCATGTTCAGCCCTTCGTGGCGCCGGCCAGCAGGCCGGAGATGAACTGCCGCTGGAGGACCAGGAAGAGGACCATCATCGGCAGGGTGGACAGCGCGGTGCCGGAGAGGATCGCGCCGTAGTCGGTGTTGCTCTTGTTGCCGTGCAGGGTCGCGAGGGCGACGGGCAGGGTGTGCATCCCGGGGCTGCGCAGAGCGATCAGCGGCCAGACGAACTGGTTCCAGGAGCCGAGGAAGAGGAAGATCGAGAGGGCTGCCAGCACGGGCCTCATGACCGGTACCACCACGCTGAACAGCACCCGGAACTCGCCCGCGCCGTCGACCCGGGCGGCGTCCAGGAGTTCGTCCGGCAGGCTGCTCAGCGACTGCCGCATCAGGAAGATGGCGAAGGGCACGCACAGGCCGGGCAGGATCAGCGCCTGGTAGGTGTCCAGCAGGCCGAAGTTCGTCATCATCTTGAACAGCGGTACCAGCATGACCTGTTCGGGCACCACGAGGGTGGAGAACAGCAGGGCGAACAGCAGGGTCCGGCCGCGGAAGCGGAACTTGGCGAAGGCGTAGCCCGCGAGCAGCGCCACCACGAGGGCGCCCAGCGTCTGGACCCCCGCCACCAGCAGGGAGTTCCCGACGACCCTGAGCAGGCCGATCTTCTGCTCCAGATGGCTCAGGTTCTCGCCGAGGCTCCCGCCGGGCAGCAGCTTGGGCGGCCAGTCGAAGACCTCGGTGTCCTTGCGGGTGGCGGAGACCACCAGCCAGTAGAAGGGGGCGATCGACAGCCCGGTGATGCCGGCGAGGAGGAAGGTCAGCGGCCAGCCGCGCAGCTTCTTGAGGGGGTTCACGCGCTCGGAGGCCTCGCTCTGGGGGGTATCGCTCTTGGAGGTATCGCTTTGGGAGGTCACTTGTCGCGCTCTCCCATCAGGCGCATCTGGACGGCGCCGAGCACCGTCACGAGCAGGGTGAGCGCGTAGGCGACGGCGGAGGCGTAGCCGAAGTCGTAGTACCGGAAGCCGTTCTGGTACAGGTACATGGAGACGGTCAGGGTGGCGTTGTCCGGCCCGCCGCCGGTCAGCACGTACGGCTCGTCGAAGAGCTGGAGCGTGCCGATGGTCGAGAGTACGACCGTGAACAGCAGCACCGGGCGCAGCGCGGGGACGGTGACGGAGGTGAAGCGGCGGATCGGTCCGGCGCCGTCGACCATCGCGGCCTCGTACAACTCCCGTGGAATGGACTGGAGTCCGGCGAGGTAGATGACGGCGTTGTATCCGGTGTAGTGCCAGGTGAGCACCACGACGACGGCCGCCCGGGCCCAGACGGGCTGGCCCAGCCAGTCGACGGAGGGCAGGCCGACGGCGTTCAGCACCCAGTTGACCGCGCCGTCGTCGGTCTTGAGCAGGTAGGCGAAGATCACACCGGTGGCGACCAGGCCGGTGACCGAGGGCATGAAGACGCCGAGGCGCCACACCGTGCGCCAGCGCACCACCGCGGAGTTGATGCCGACGGCCATCAGCAGGGCCAGTCCGAGCATCAGCGGGACCTGCATGACGAGGATCTCGCCGGTGTTGGACAGGGCCGTCCAGAACAGCGGGTCGTCCAGCAGGCGCCGGTAGTTGGCGAGGCCTGCGTCGCGGGTGGCGGCGCCGGAGCCGGTGGTGAAGGACAGCAGCAGCGACTCGACGACCGGGTAGGCCTTGAACACGCCGAAGGTCAGCAGGGCGGGCGCGAGCAGCAGGTACGGTACGGCGGCGCGCCGCCGGCGGGACCGGCGCCGCGCTGCGGACCTCCTGGAGAGGGCGGCGGGCGGGCTGGCGGCACTCATGCGATACCGCGCCCGGTCTGCTGGGCGAGCTGCTTGGCGGCGTCCTGGAGGACGGCGGCCGGGTCGGCGCCCTTGAGGAGGACCTTGACCTGGGCGTCGCTGACGAGCTTGAGGGCGCGGGCGTAGTCACCGGAGTAGTTGGTGGGGTAGCCGCCCTCGGTGGCGAGGTCGGCGAAGGTCCTGAGCACCGGCTGCCCGCCGTAGTAGGCGCTCGGCGCGGCGTACAGCGGGTCGGTGTAGGCCTCGGTGAGGGCCGGGAAGACGCCGCCCGCGTTGAACATGGCGTTCACCGAGGCCGGGCGGGTGACCGTGTACTCGACGAACTTCCAGGCGGCGCGGCGGCGCGGGCTGGAGGCGGCGACGGCCAGGTGGGTGGAGTTGACCAGGGCGGTGCGCTTGCCGCCGGGGGTGACCGCCGGGGGCTTGGTGAGACGCCAGTTGCCGCTCTGGTCGGGGATCTTCTTCTCCAGGTAGTGCGCGACCCAGGCGGGCATCGCGGCCACCGCGAGCTTGCCGGCCTTCATCACGGGCGGCCAGCTCTGGACGCCGGGGGTGTCGCCGATCAGCCCGGCCTCGTCCAGCCGCTTGACGATGGTCAGGGCGCGCACGGCCGCCTCCGAGCCGACGGTGATCTTGCCCTGGAGGTCGAAGTAGAAGGCGCCCTGGAGCTGCATCAGGGCCTGGACGAAGTCCAGGTCGGGGGTGGGGTTGGCGGCCCTGTTGATGCCGATCAGGGCGACGCCGGGGTTGGCGGCCTTGAAACGGTCGGCCACGGCGAGCAGGTCGTCCCAGGTGGCGAAGGACTCGGGGTCGATGCCCGCCTTGTCGAAGTAGTCCTTGCGGTAGAAGAAGCCGAGCGGGTTGACCTCCCAGGGCAGTGCGTAGGCGTGGCCGTCCTTGCCGCTGACGACGGGCCACAGGCCCTTGGCGAACTTGTCCTTGTGCGCGTCGGCGCCGAGCGCGGAGAGGTCGGCCAGGCCGCCGGGGAACTTCTCCTGGTATCCGGGCAGGTAGTCGCAGCCGATGTGCAGCACGTCGCCGAGGCCTTGGCCGCCGGCCGCCAGGCCGACGGTGATCTTGTCCCAGATGGCCGGTTCGCCGATGTCCTGGACGTCGACCGTGATCCCCGGGTTGTCCTTCTGGAAGGCCGGGACGATCCCGCGCAGGGCTTCGGCTGCCGTGGCCCAGGACCAGACGGTGATGTTGCCGGTGTCGGCGTCCCCGCCCGAGGCGCCCCCGGAGCCGGAGTCGCCGCAGGCTGCGAGCGTGCCGCCGGCGGTCAGGGCCAGCAGGCCCGCTCCTGAGGCTCGGAGCAGATCACGACGGGAAAGGTGTGACATTGCATTCCTCTCTGAGGGGTGGCGAGGAAGGGTGAGGCAGGAGGGAGGGGGGCTTAAAGGGTTTTGAACGTTCAAATACACAAAACAAACCAGAACCAAACAGGTTCGAACGAGCGGGTCACAGCAAACGCCCACCCTCCCCGCGCCGTCAAGACCTGGGCGCGGAGAGGGTGGGCTCCGAAACCGTTCTGTTATCCCAGGACCGCGTCCGGAGCGCCGAACACGGTTCCCGGGGTGACCGGGATCCCCCGCGCCATGGCCTCGAAGTCCAGGATCGGATGGGTCAGGATCTCCTCGACCTCGTCGGTCAGGAGGTTGCCCAGGATGAACTCCTCCTCCGCGCCCGACCCGAAGGTGACCACCTGCCCGCTCGACTGGATCATCCAGTTCAGCAGCTCCCGCTCGCTGCTCTCCGCGAGGTGGATCTCCCGGCCGGGGTGGTCGCGCCGGATCCCGTCGACGACCGCGCGGACCTCCTCCACCGCCACGCCGAGCCTGCGCACCGTGGCCGGCGAGGCCCGCCGGCCCCACCACTGGAAGATCACCCACTGGGCGACCGACGGGTGGGACAGCACCTCCGCGGCGA
This sequence comes from Kitasatospora sp. NPDC088264, assembly GCF_040685715.1. Classification (NCBI taxonomy): domain Bacteria; kingdom Bacillati; phylum Actinomycetota; class Actinomycetes; order Kitasatosporales; family Streptomycetaceae; genus Kitasatospora; species Kitasatospora sp. NPDC088264. Next base: position 341,771 of record NZ_JBFBIR010000002.1, on the reverse strand, counting down.
GCTCCGGCAGCTGGTGGAGGTTCTCGGCACTCGCCACGGTGTGCACCCGCACCCGGTCGAAGCCCTCGGCGTCGCACAGGGCCAGGGACTCCAGCAGCGCGTCGAGGAGCCTGTCGTCCGGGCTCCGGCGGAAGGCGCGTTGCACCTCCGGCGTGACGGCGTCCAGTGGCAGCCGCAGCGAGGACAGGCCGTGGAGCCGGGAGAGCTTCTCGGCGGTGAGCGTGTAGCCGGTGGTGTCGAGGCCGACCTTGAGACCACTGGCGATGGCGTGGTCGACCACGTCGAAGACCGGCGGCCACAGCAGCGGGTCACCTCCGGCCAGGACCAGGTCGGTGGTCCCGTGCGCGGCCAGCTTCCCGACGATCCGCCTGGCCTGGTCGAGGTCGATCTGCTCCGCCGCGAACGGGTTGTAGCAGCCCTGGCAGGACATCGGACAGCGGTTGTTGATCGACCAGTTGACCCGCCGGACGCGGCGGCCGGTACGCGGCTGGTCGGCCCTGCTGCGGATCCCGGCCACCAGCCGGGCCAGGCGGACGGCCTGCGGGAGGGTGGAGCCGGCGAGCAGTTCCCCGGCCCGTTCGACGCCGGCCGCGGTGGCGTTGTTCTGGAGCAGGAGGAAGGCCAGGCGCCACCGCATGGCCTCGTCCCCCGGGTCCTGGCCCAGGGCCTGTTCGACCCGCTCGGTCAGGGCGCCGAGGTAGCCGGGGGTGAAGTTGGCGGGTTCCAGGCGCCTTTGGAACGCATCGGCTATCGACCCGCGCGCCAGGGCCCGGTCGTAGCCGGCCCGCAACGGGTGCGGGGGCAGGATCTCCACGTGCTGCCGGGTGGGCATTCGGTGTTCTCCGGTACGGGTCAGTTCGGGGCGGACGGCAGCATGACGACCATCGAGTCGGCGGACGACAGGCCCATGCCCTCGACGAAGACCGCGTCGCGGACGAGCTGTGCGATGGCGGGGTGGGTGGGGGCGGCGAGGTAGCGGGCGGTGGATTCGAGCGGGGTGATGTCGTGCTTGGCGATCAAGGTGCGCAGCGAGCCCGGCAGGTCGTCGAGGCCCTCGCGGATGTCCTCCAGGTCGAACCGGTCGGCCAGTCGCATCGCCGCCCTGCGGGCCTTGGCGAGGTTGGTCGTCGGGTCCAGGATGGTCGCCTTGGCCAGGTAGTAGGGGACGGGCTGCATCATCCAGGCCAGCGCCTCGCCCGGGTCGTCCTCGTCGTGGCCGGAGTGGTCGAAGGCCTCCGGCCCGAGCCCGAGGCCGTCGCAGAACCACTCGGGCCGCATGCTGATCCGGTAGTGGGCGTGACCGGCCAGCCGGAACGCCGGGAGCATGGCTATGACGGACGTCGTCTCGATCCGGAACGTGTCGGAGATCCGCCGCATCGTCCGCCCCAGCACGGCCCGGACCTCCGGCACGTCGGCCCCGTCGGCCACGACGTGGATCAGGTCGAGGTTGGAGACGATGTCGCCGGCGGGCCCGGTGCGGTGCTCGCCTCGGGCCAACGAGCCGGTCGCCGCCACTGACATGTCGGTCACGTCCGCGAACTCGCGGGCCAGCTCCTGGAACAGCAGGGGGACGTCTTCGGCTCTCACGCGCTTCCTCGGGTGTCGGCTACGGAGGTGGAGTCGACGCCCTCTCTTCCAATGCCGCTCACATCATGGAGAGTTGGCGTTCAGATGGGCACCCTAACAGCGACCCGCCACAAATGGTCGTGTTTGCACCACATATCTCACACACCACAGCTGACGGACCGACACAAGCGGTCTCAACCAGTCACTCAAGTGCCGCCCGCGACACGTGGATCGGGTTGGGCAGCGAGACGTCTGAACCACGCATGCGCGAGAAGTCGGCCGGGCCGACTTCTCGCGCAAACCTCATCCGGCCAGCACGACCGGCGTGCCCGTCAGGTCCACGCCCGCCTGCCGGAGTTCGCCGAGGGCGGTGACCGTGGTGTCGGTGGCCACGCCCGCCGTGTAGTCCAGCAGCACCCTGGTCGCGAACCCGGCCTTCACGGCGTCCAGCGCCGTCGCCTTCACGCAGTGGTCGGTGGCGATCCCGACCACGTCCACCGCGTCCACGCCCTGGCCGCGCAGCCAGTCGGCGAGCCGGGTGCCGTCCGCCGCGAAGCCCTCGAACCCGCTCTTGGACGCCGAGTGCGCGCCCTTGAAGAACACCTCGTCCACCGCGCCCGCGTCGACGGCGGGCGCGAAGGACGGGTGGAACTCGCCGCCCTCGCTGCCGACCACGCAGTGCACCGGGAAGGACTCCCGGAAGTCCGGCCGCGCGGAGAAGTGCGGGCCCGGGTCGATGTGGTGGTCCCGGGTCGCGACCACCCACGCCCAGCCCTCCCGCTCCGGGCCCTGGACCAGCTCGGCGATCGCCCGGGCCCGGTCGGCGCCCCCGCCGACCGGGACGCTCCCTCCCTCGCAGAAGTCCTTCTGCACATCCACCACGATCAGCGCGCGAGCCATCGACCGGCCTTTCCTCGGGGGTACGGATTTCGCGGCCAGCTTGACGCCTTCGAGGTGCGTGGACGAAGCAACCCGGGCTGCCGTTCACCCGGACGGGCCTGGCGCGGCGATCAGCACACCCCGGCGGCGCCGCCAAGGCCCGCAGCGGAGCGTTCGAGGGAGTCGGTCAGCCACAGGTAGGACAGGCCGACGGTGACCGAATCCCCGCTCGCCTCGGCCACGAGCCGCCAGTAGCGGCGCATCCGCGGGTCCCGGTCGACAGCCACGTAAGCCAGCAGGCGGCCCCTGAACTTCGGGGTGTCGCGGTCGCCGCGGACGGCGGCGTGGGCCGCGACGAACCGGTCGAGCGCGGGGCCCGCCCGGGGCTGCTCACCCGCCCGCACCAGGGGCTGGGCCAGCGCGCACGCCTCGCCGATCCCGCTCACCAACTCGTCCTCGTCGGCGATCAGCGCGGCGCCGGCCCGCGCCCTGGCCAGCAGGCCGCGGCTCAGTTCCCGGTCACCGGCCAGGGCGAACAGTTCGGCGAACGCGACCACCTGCGGCGGGGTCGGGTCGGCGGGCGGCTCGGGTACGGCGATCGCCACGAACGCGGTGAGCATCGCCTCCGACACCGGGGCGGCCATCGCGCGCCTCCAGAAGCCGATCAGCGCGTCACGGGCGGCTCCCCCGCCCTCCATCGCGGCCAGCAGCTCCAGCCTGGCGGCCCGGTCGGCCGGTCCGGCCTCCTCGACAGCGCGCAGCGAGGCCCGCCGCCAGGCCAGGTCCGCGAGCCGCACGTCGAGCGCGGCCCGCTCGGCCGCGACGACCTCGGCCACGGAACGCTCTCCGGCGAGCACCTGCCTGACCGAGGGCAGCCCGAGCCCGAGCCTGCGCAGCCGTCTGACCAGGCCCAGCCGCTCCACGGCCACGTGGTCGAACCTGCGGTGCCCGCCCGTGCTGCGCACCGAGTCGACGATGCCCTCGTCGCAGTAGAAGCGGATGGTCCGCACCGGCACGCCGGTCAGCCGGGCCAGCTCGCCGATCCCCAACGTCTCATCGAGCAAAGGCACTTGAACCTCCACCGGACTGGAGTTCCTACCGTACCCAGGTAACCCCGAGAGAGGAGCGCCGTCATGACATCAACACTGGACACCGCACGGCTCGTGGAGGGACTGCGGGAGCAGAGCGCGAGGACAGGCCGCGCGGTCGCCGGAAGGGACCCGGACACCCCGGTGCCCACCTGCCCGCAGTGGCCGCTGCGCACCCTCGTCGGGCACGTCGGCCAGGAGCACCGGTGGGCGGCCGAACTCGTGCGCACGCGCGAGCAGTTGCCCGCCCCCGACCCGTGGCAGGCCGATCCCGGCGCCCCGGACGGGTGGGCTCGGTGGCTGCGCGAGGGCGCGGAGGACCTGGTCCGCGCGGTCCAGGAGACCGGCGCGGACACCGAGTTGCCCACGTTCTTCGGGCCACGGCCGGCGGCATTCTGGCTCCGCAGGCAGCTGAGCGACACCTGCGTCCATCACTACGACGCGGCGTCGGCGACGGGCACCGCGTTCGAGATCGCCGACGACCTCGCGGCCGACGTGATCAGCGAGAACCTCGACCTGCTGTGCACGCCGGCCTTCGAGTCGGTCAGGCCTGCGGTCGCCGAGCTGCGCGGCCGGGGCGAGCGGGTCGGGTTCCGGCCGAGGTCCACGGAGGGCTGGGTGGTCACCAGGGCGCCCGAGGCGCTGCGGTGGGAGCGCGGGCGGGTCGAGGCCGACGTGGTGGTGTCGGGCGCGGTGGCGGACCTCATGCTGGTGCTCTCCCGCCGCCTCCCACCGCAGGACGACCGGGTGACGGTGACGGGCGACCGCGCTTTGCTGGACCACTGGCTGATCCACACGGCCTTCTAGCTACCAGAGCTGCGAGAGAAGTCGGCGGGGCCGACTTCTCACGCAACGGTATTCGGCTACCGGCCGACCTCGCGGAGGCGGAAGTCCTCGACCGTCTCCCGGCGGATCAGCAGGCGGGCCCGGCCGTCCTTGACGGCGGCCACCGCCGGGCGGCCGACCAGGTTGTAGCCGGAGGCCATCGACAACTGGTACGCCCCGGCCGCCGGGACGGCCAGCAGGTCCCCCGCACGCAGGTCGGCGGGCAGCACGGCGTCACGGACCAGCACGTCGCCGGCCTCGCAGTGCCGGCCCACCACGTCCACCCGGGCCGCGCCCGCCTCCGAACGGCGGCCCACCAGGCGGACGCTGTACGGCGATCCGTACAGCGCCGGGCGCGGGTTGTCGCTCATCCCGCCGTCCACGGCGGCGAAGCAGTGGCCGTCCGCGGTGTGCTTCACCGACAGCACCCGGTACACGGCGACGGCGGCCGGGCCGGCCAGCGCGCGGCCGGGCTCGACGATCAGCCGCGGCACCTCCAGGCCCGCCTCGGCGCAGCGCACCGCCAGCCGGTCGGTCACCCGGACGGCGAAGTCGGCGACGTCGAACTCGGCGTCCCCCGGCAGGTAGCGGATGCCGTGGCCGCCGCCGAGGTCCAGTTCGGGCAGTTCCACACCGTGCTGCTCCCGGATCTCTGCGAGCAGCCGCACCAGCGCGTCCACCGCCTGGAGGTAGGGCTCGACCTCGGTGATCTGCGAGCCCAGGTGGCAGTGCAGGCCGGCCAGTTCGAGCCCGGGCTGGTCGAGCACCCGGGCGATCGCGTCGGCCGCGTCGCCGCCCTCGATCGGGAAGCCGAACTTCTGCCCGCCCACTCCCGTCTGGACCGCCGTGTGGTGCCCGGCGGCGATCCCCGGGACGACCCGGACGAGTACCCGCTGCGGGGTGTCGGCTGCCACCAGGGCGGCCAGCCGGGCGATCTCCGCCGGTCCGTCGATCACGATCCGCCCGACCCGCAGCCGCCGGGCCAGCCGCAGTTCCTCCGGGGACTTGGCGTTGCCGTGCAGCAGGATCCGCTGCGCCGGGAAGCCGGCCGAGGCGGCCAGCCACAGCTCGCCGGAGGAGCAGACGTCCAGGCCCAGGCCCTCCTCGGCCACCCAGTCGGCCATCGCGCTGCACAGGAACGCCTTGGCGGCGTACAGCACCTCGGCGTGCGGCAGCGCCCGCCGGTACGCCCGGGCGCGGTTGCGCACCTCGGCCTCGTCCAGGACGTACAGCGGGGTGCCGAACCGCTCGGCCGCCTCCGCCAGCCCCACCCCGCCGACCAGCACGTCGCCGCCGGGGCCGGGCCGCGCCGAGGCCGGCCAGGGGCCGCCGAGCGCGTCGACGGCCGGGGCGTCGGGGCGGGCGGTGGAGGTGCCGGTGGAGGGGGCGGGGACGGCGGAGGGGACGGACGGGGCGGTCAGCTGCGTCATGGCGGTACTCCTACGGGGCGGGGCGGGGTTGCGGCACGCGGTGGGCGGGGTCAGTCCTCGAACTGCATCGCGATCCGGCAGTGCGCCGGGCGCCCGCGGTCGTGGCCGACCGTGGGCGCGGGCGCCGGTTCGGGCGGCTCGGGGCTGTCCTGAAGCTCATGCCGCTCCTGCCGGACACCGGCGGGCACCAGGCGGACCAGGCGGCGCGGCGACTGGTCGACGGCGGTGGCGATCGTGCTGCTCACGGGAGGCTCCTCGGGCTCGGGCGGGCCGCCGTGGTGCGGCCCTCGGTTCCAGTGGATGCCCACCGAACGCCGATCGCACCGGGCCTTGACGCGTGGCCTACGCTCCGCCGTGCGTCCTTGACGCCTTCCTGACATCCGCCGCCCCGGTCATCACCCGTACGACCGCACCCGCCCCCGAACGTCCGTACGCCCACCCGAACGCCCACCCGGTCCGGATGTCAGGGAGCCGTCAAGGACGGCCGCCCGCACGCCAAGCCCGCGTCAAGAGGCGCGTGGCGGGCGCGGATCCGGTGGTGGGCTGGCCGCCGTCCCCGCCGCCACCGAGTCCGCCGCCCCGTTGCCCCGCAGCCCGGGGCGGCCCGGAAGGTCTTCCGAGACGATGCGCCGTTCGGCCCTCACTCCCCCGGACACCACCACGCCCCGAACCGACTGGTTCCGCCGCCCGGACGGCGTCCGCGAGCGACCCCCGCACGACCGACCGGACGACCGACCGCACCAACCGCAGCACCACCCGAGCCACCGGCCGACCGGCCCGGACGGCGGCCGCCGCCGGCTCATCACCCGCCGCCAGCTCACCGAGGCCCTGCCCGCCGCCGTCCGCAAGCTCCACCCGCGCACCATGATGCGCAACCCGGTGATGCTCGTGGTGGAGACCGGCTCCGCGCTCACCACGCTCAGCGCGGTGATCCACCCGAGCGTGTTCGCCTGGGTGATCGGCTTCTGGCTCTGGCTGACCGTGCTGTTCGCCAACCTCGCCGAGGCCGTCGCCGAGAGCCGGGGCAAGGCGCAGGCCGAGTCGCTGCGCCGCACCCAGGCCGGGACCACCGCCCGGCGGCTGCTGCACTGGCGGGTCGGCACCCGCGACCACCGCCACGAGGTGATCCCCGCCGAGCAGTTGATGCTGCACGACGTGGTGCTGGTGCCGGCCGGCGAGGTCGTGCCGCAGGACGGCGAGGTGGTCGAGGGGGTGGCCTCCGTCGACGAGTCGGCGATCACCGGGGAGTCCGCGCCGGTGATCCGCGAGTCCGGCGGTGACCGCACCGGCGTCACCGGCGGCACCAGGGTGCTTTCCGACCACCTGGTCGTCCGGGTCACCTCCCGGCCCGGGCAGAGCTTCGTCGACCGCATGATCGCCCTGGTGGAGGGCGCCAACCGGCAGAAGACCCCGAACGAGATCGCGCTCAACATCCTGCTCGCCTCGCTCACCATCGTCTTCCTGCTCTCGGTGGTCTCGCTCCAGCCGATGGCGATCTACGCGCACGCGCCGCAGACCACCGTGGTGCTGGTTGCCCTGATGGTCGCGCTCATCCCGACCACCATCGGCGCGCTGCTGTCCGCGATCGGCATCGCCGGGATGGACCGGCTGGTCCAGCGCAACGTCGTCGCCCTCTCCGGCCGGGCCGTCGAGGCCGCCGGGGACGTCGACGTGCTGCTGCTCGACAAGACCGGCACCATCACCCACGGCAACCGCCGGGCCGTCGCACTGCACCCGCTGCCCGGCGCGAGCACCGAACAACTCGCCGAGGCCGCCCAGTTGGCCTCCGTCGCGGACGAGACCCCCGAGGGGCGCTCGCTCGTCGAACTGACGAACCGTCAGTACTGGGTGCCGCCCCGCGCCCCCGGCGAACTCGGCGAGCAGCGGCCCGTCCCGTTCACCGCGCACAGCCGGATGAGCGGCGTCGACCTGACCTGGCCCGACGGGACGAACTGCCTGATCCGCAAGGGTGCCGCCGGCGCCGTCGCCCGCTGGGTGGTGGAGTCCGGCGGGCGGATGCCGATGGAGGCCAAGCCTCTGGTGGACCGGATCGCCGAGGCCGGCGGCACCCCGCTGCTGGTCGCCGTCCACGACCGGCACGGCGCCCGCGCGCTGGGCGTGGTCGAACTCAAGGACGTGGTGAAGGAGGGCATCGCCGAGCGCTTCGCCGAGCTGCGCAGGATGGGCATCCGCACCGTCATGGTCACCGGCGACAACCCGCTCACCGCCCGCGCCATCGCCGCCGAGGCCGGGGTGGACGACTTCCTCGCCGAGGCCACCCCCGAGGACAAGCTCGCCCACCTGCGCCGCGAGCAGGCCGCCGGGAACATGGTCGCGATGACCGGCGACGGCACCAACGACGCCCCCGCGCTCGCCCAGGCCGACGTCGGGGTCGCGATGAACTCCGGCACCCCGGCCGCCAAGGAGGCCGGCAACATGGTCGACCTCGACTCCAACCCGGCGAAGCTGATCGACATCATCCGGGTCGGCAAGCAACTCCTCATCACCCGCGGTGCGTTGACCACCTTCTCGATCACCAACGACGTGGCCAAGTTCTTCGCGATCATCCCCGCGATGTTCGCGAACGCCTACCCCGGGCTGCACCACCTCAACATCATGGAACTGCACAGCCCGACCTCGGCGATCGCCTCCGCGATCATCTTCAACGCGCTGATCATCGTCGCCCTGATCCCGCTGGCCCTGCGCGGCGTCCGCTACCAGCCCGCCTCCGCCACCGACCTGCTCCGCCGCAACCTGCGGGTGTACGGGCTGGGCGGGCTGATCCTGCCGTTCCTCGGCATCAAGGCGATCGACCTGCTGATCCAGTTCGTGCCGGGCCTCGGCTGAGCCGCACGGCGCGCCGGAGCTGTCAGAAGGCCGTCAAGAAGTGTGCGACCGGCGTCATGGAGCCATCAGCGGCGGTACGGACGGACCGGTTCCGGGGTTCACTGGAATCATCCGAACCAAGGAGTACGGAACCGGGAGTACCCGACCGGAGAAACGGAGGCGAACGGCCATGACCGGGACCACCCGAGTGATCGTCGGCCTGAGCGGATCACTGAGCAGTCTGGCCGCCCTCTACCACGCCGTCGGCGAGGCGGCCCGCAGCGAGGCCGTGCTGGTGCCGGTGGCCGCGTGGAACGCGGGCGAACGCGACGGCCTGCGCCCGCTGTCCGAACTGGAGCACGCCGCCCGGCGGCGGCTGGACATCGCCTTCGAGCAGGCCTACGGCGGCTACCCGGCCGGGCTGGTCATCCACCCGCTGGTGGTCAAGGCCGAGCCCGGGCCGGCCCTGGTCGGCGCCGTCACCGGGCCGGAGGACCTGCTGGTCCTCGGCGCCGCCACCCGCCGACGGTTCGACCGGCTGCGGCACGGCTCGGTGGCCCGGCACTGCCGCCACCGCGCGGGCTGCCGGGTGGTCGAGGTGTCGCCCTCCGCGCTGCTGACCCGGCTCGAACTCCCCGCCCGCACCGGGGCACCGCTCCCGCTGCTGGGGCGCGCCTAGCTGGGGCGCGTCCCCCGGATCTCGCCGGACAGGCCCTGACAGCAGCTCCCCCGAACCCGCCCGCCGGCTCGACGCGTCACCTCACCCACGCCGAGCCGGCGGGCGCCATCGCGCCCGGGCCCGCCGCTCCAGGGCCCCTGGTCCGGGCCCGCCCCGGCGCCTCCCCCAACTGCACCACCGCATCCGCGTGTTCGCGCACCAGCGGTAGGTCGTGGCTGATCAGCGCCAGCGCCACCCCGCGCTCGGCGCGCAGCCGGCCCAGCAGGGTCACGATGCCCGCGGCCGTGTCGGCGTCCAGCCCGGAGGTCACCTCGTCGCACAGCAGGACGTCCGGCTCGGCCGCCAACGCCCGGGCGATGGCGACGCGTTGACGCTGGCCGCCGGACAGCTCGGGCGGGTGCCGGGCGGCCAGGTCGGCGGGAAGGCCGACGGCGGCCAGCAGTTCGGCGACCCGGCCGGGGCACTGCTCGTGCGGGGTCGTGTGGTGCAGCCTCAGCGGACGGGTGAGGGTGGCGCCGACCGTCCGGGCCGGGTTGAGCGCGCCGAGCGGGTTCTGCGGGACGAGTTGGACGCGGCGGCGCTGCTCGCGGGTGCGGGCGTGGTGCGAGCCGGCCAGCGGGGCGCCGTCCAGGGTGAGGGTGCCGCCGGTGGACGGGTGGAGCCCGGCGAGGACCCGGACGAGGGTGGTCTTGCCCGCGCCGGAGGGGCCGATGATGCCGGTGCAGCTGCCGGGCGCGAGGTGCAGGTCGACCCCGGTGAGGATCCGGCGCCGCCCGCGCCCGTACCCGACGTGAGCTTCGACGCCGAGCGCGGCCAGCCCGACGGCGGTGCGCGCCGCGACCGGTCCGGACGTACGGCCGGCCCCGGTCCGGATGGGGCCGCCGCCCGCCCCGGGGCGGGCCGGGGCGAGGACGAGCACCTCGTCGGCGCAGCGGGCGACGAAGGCGGCGTCGTGGCTGGCGAGCGCGACGGCGATGCCGTGCCGGCGGGCGAGTTCGCGCAGCAGGTCGGCGATCTCGTCCCGCAGGGCGGGGTCCAGGCCGGCGCCGGGTTCGTCGAGGAGCAGCAGGTCGGGGCGGCGGGCGAGGGCCCGGGAGAGGGCCACGCGGCGCTGCTGACCGCCGGAGGGGGCACCTGGGAGGGCGAGGGCGCCGGGGAGGCGGCGTTCGAGCCGCTGGTCGGCGGGCAGTCGGACCCGGGCGAGCAGGTCGCCCACGGCTTCGGGGCCGCGGTCGGCGGCGGCCCCGGCGGGCAGTCCGGCGACCCGCGTCCGGGGGTTGAGGCCCGAACCCTGGTCCTGGCCGAGGAAGGCGAGCCGGTGACGGCGCAACCGGCGCAGCGCTTCGGGAGCGAGGGAGAGGACGTCCTGGCCGAGGACGGTGACCAGCCCGGTGGCCCGGGCGCCCGGGGGCAGGGCTCCGGCGAGGGCGTGCAGCAGGGTGGTCTTGCCCGCGCCCGGGGGGCCGGTGACGGCGTGCACGCGTCCGGGGCGCAGATCGAGGCTGACCGGGGCGAGCAGCGGGGTGCCGTCCGCGAGGGCGATGGCGAGCCGGTCGACCCGGGCGGTCGGGTTCTCGGTCACAGTCATTCCGCGCGTCCTCACCCCCGAACCGAAAGCACTTAGGTTTGCCTATCCTGAAGTTGAGCCCCCGGCAACCCTCCTGCCACACAATGGCTCAGGAGTGACCACCCCGCCGACGTTCTCGGCCGCCGTCCGGCCGTCGGCACCAGAACGTGCCCGGCGCGTGCCCGCCGCGCGGCTGGTGTCACTGCGGGTCGTGCAGGTGGTCGCTCAACCAGGTCAGCGACGGCGGGAGCAGCCTGGTCCAGGTGGTGAAGTTGTGCCCGCCGGTCTCCACGGTGGCCTGGGCGACCACCAGCGGCGGGCGGGCGGCCGCGGCGAAGGCCACGGAGTCGGCGTAGCCGTGGCCGTCCTCCTTGCTGTCGGCGAGGAGCACGGCCAGGGCGGGCATCGGCAGGTGGGCCAGGCGCCAGTTCAGGTCGGCCTCGTCGCGCCGCTGCCGGCTGCCGCCGAAGAGGTCGCCGGTGGTCACGTCCTCGGCGGCCTTGAAGTAGCCGGACAGCGAGACCGCCACCGGGAAGGTCTCCGGGTGGACCATGCCGAGCTTGACGGCGCAGTAGCCCCCGGTGGAGTCGCCGATCACGCCGAGGCTGCCGGTGCCGTCGAGCACCCGGTAGGAGGCCCGCAGGTCGGCCGGCACGTCGGTGGTGAAGTAGCGCTGGGCCTGCGGGCCGTTCGGGACGTCCTCGCACTCGCTGTCGCGCGGCATCGACGGCGAGGGGCGCACCAGCACCAGGACGGTCGGCTTCATCACCCCCCGGCGCAGCAGGTCGAGTTCGTACGCCGGGTAGCGCAGCTTGGTGACCAGGTTGGCGGCGTCCCCCGGGAAGCCGGTCATCACCAGCACGGCCGGGAAGTGCCGGGTCTCGGCGCCGGGCCGGAAGTACTGCGGCGGCAGGTAGACGTACCCGTCGGTGCTGAGCCCGGTGGTGCCGCCGGGCAGCCGTACCCGGTCGAGCCGCCCGATGGTGGCCGGGCCGCGGTCGGCCCCGTCCGCGCCGGTGATCTCCGCGGTGCCGAGCACCTGCACCCCGGCGGGCACCTCGGCCGGGGTGCCGCCGGGGGTGCCGCCGGGCCCTCCGGACGGAACGACGGTCGGGCTGGCAGACGGGCCGCCCGCCTGGATGACGCCCGTCCCGCGGTCGCGCCCGAACAGGTCGGACCAGCTGCTGTAGAACACGAAGTCGTCGTTGACGGCGAGCCCGAGGGTGGCCAGCAGGGCGAACTGGGTGACGGCGATCGTCCCGAGCCGCAGGAACACCGCGGGCCAGCTGCGGACGGCCAGCCGGGGCCAGACCCAGAGCGTGCCGAGCACCGTGCACACCGCGAACAGCGCCGCCAGCGCCAGCAGCTTGTGACTGGTGAGTCCCATCCGGCCTCCCTGGGCGCGTCCGACGGCGCGACCCAGGGTAACCAGGGCGGGACCGAACGTCACTCCCTCCGGTCGGCCACCGTGTTCAGATCCATGTCGCTCCATCGCCCCCGGCCGGTCCCGTTCCTTCGGTACGGCGATTGAAGCGGCGGCGACCGGCCGGGCGCGAGTGGGCCCGCACATCAGCCGCACCCGGCCCCACCTGGTCGATCGTCCAACGGCGTGCTCTCCCACCGGCGCCAACTTCGACAAGGGTGTCGAAGTTGGCGTGAGGGCCGGGCTATGCTGTCCCGAAGTCCGAGGATGACCCCCCCTTGCCCCGTCGACGAACGCACCAGCATGGCGCGCCCGACCGGAAGGAGGCGAGACGCATGGACAGCAGCAGTGCGGGCCGCACCACCCGCCCCCACCCCCGCACGCCCCGGTCCGCCTCCGGCAGACGGTGAGCACGGTCGAGACGGTGAACACGCCCGTCGTACGGACTTCCTGACGCAACGTCAAGTCTTCTTGGCGCCACGTCCCACACGTCGGCCCTGCCGCCACCGCCGTCCGCGGCCCCTTCGCCCGCCCCGGTCTCCCCCGCCGAGGAGAGGTATCCCATGACGACGTCCCGGCCCTACCCGCGCCCCGCCGAAGCCGCGGTGCTGCTCACCGTCCTCGCCCTGCTCGTCGCCGAGGAACTCGCCCTCGGCCTGGCCGAGGAGGAGGACCGCCCGGTCATCAACGCCGTCCTGATCGGCGCCTCCGGCTCCGGCCTCCTGGCGGTCGGCGCGGTGCTGCTCGGACGCTGGCTCGACACCCGCCGCCCACTCCCGTTACCCCCGCCCGGCCCCAACGGCCGCGAGTACAGCGCCCGCGCCCTCGAAGACTTCCCGATGGACGCCGTGCGCCCACTCCTCCTCGCCCACCAGGCCCCGCAGCTGGGCCAGTTGTACTCCGCCTGGATGCTCGCCCGGGCCGGCCGCCCGGCCCCGTGGATCGCCCGCCGACTCGGCATCCCGCTCGACGCCGCCCACCTCCTCGTCGACGCCGCCCGCACCCGCCACGACTGAGCCGACGGCGTCAGCGGCGCCGGCCGGGCGCCCCCGCGCCCGCCTGCGCCAGCAGGAACGGCACCAGGCCGCGCTCCGCCAGCGCCGACCGCCAGGCGTCCCGCGCCAGCCCCAGCTCCCCCAGCACGCCGGCCTCCCCGCCGGACTCCGCCGACCTCGACCGCGAGGCCGCGCCCAGCAGTCCCAGTCCGCCCACCAGCAGGCTCAGCGCGGCCACCCCGGCCGCCACCCACCCGGCGCCGACCAGCGCGTGCCCCAGCACCTCGGCGTCGTCCGCCAGCCCCAGCGCGTACCCGAGCAGCAGGAAGATCGCGGCGGCCACCCCGGCGACGATCGGCACGATCACCCCCAGCACCCCCCACCACCCGGACACCCGCTGCCGCCCCGGCTCGTCCACCGGCAGCCGCGCCACCGCGTCCTGGTCCGCCCGCAGCGCCGCGTACCGCTCGTACTCGGGCGCCGCCGCCGCCAGCACGAACTCCGCGTTCTCCCGGGCGCTCCGCCGCAACCGCTCCACCCCCGGCCCCTCGTCCCCCACCGCCCGCAGGGCCGCCCGCACCTGCGACCCGGCCAGCGCCCTCCCCAGTTCCGTCTCGAAGTCGGCCCGATCCTGCTGCGGCAGTCGAAGCGGCCTGTCCATGCCGTGCCCCCGTTCACTGTTCTCCTAGTTCTACAGAACTGTAGAACATGGCGGCGGATAGCAGCAGCCCCGTTCACCTGTGGGCTTGCGATTCAGGAGCGGCCGGCACCCGCGCGGCCGACGGACCGGTCGGCTCAGGACACCGTCAGGATCCCCCGCATGAAGTGGTGCAGGGTGCACAGGTACGAGGAGGCGCCCGGCCGGGCCGGCGCGGTGAAGGTCGCGGACGTGCCCGGGGCGATGGTGCCGGTGTCGAAACTGCGGTCCTGGGCGGTGAGGGTGTGGTCGACGGTGTCGGCGTTGCGGACCGTGACGACGGCGCCCGGGCGGACGGTGAAGTCGGCCGGCTCGAACGCGAAGTCCCTGATGGCCACCACCCCCGGGGCGGGAGCGGTGGCCGAGGACGGCGAGGCGGCCGGGGTCGCCGAAACGGACCCGGTCGGCCCCGGGCCTGAGGTCGCGCCCGAGGTCGCGACTGAGGTCGAGCCCGAGTCCGGGCCTGAGTCCGGGCCTGAGTCCGGGCCGCCCACGCGGACGGAGCAGGCGGCGAGGGCGGCGCCGAGGAGCACGGCGGCCACGGCCCGGGCCCGCGGACGCATCAGGAGCCGAAGAGCGGGACCCGCCGGGCGTCGGAGGACGCGGGCGGGGTGGCGCCGAGGTCGGAGACCGTGGCGATCAGGACGGCGTCCGCGCCCGGGATCCAGTTGACCGTCTTGGACTGGACGACGAGCTGCCGCTGCCGCGCCGTGCCGTCGCAGATCACGTCCGCCTCGGCCGTCCGGCTGGAGCCGAAGGCCATCGAGGAGGTGTCCTCCGGGTCCCGCTGCTCGACCGAGACGGTGAGCGACCGGGCCTCCTCCGCGACCCCGCAGACGTACTCGACGTCGACCCGGACCCGGCCGGGCACCTTCGGGTCGATCCGGGCCTCACCGAGAGTGACGCCCGTGGGGGCCGCGTCCCCGTCCCGCACCCGGGCCGGGGCGGCCACCGAAGCCACGGCCGGCGCCGGGTCGGCGGCCAGGGCGGGTGCCGTGAGCCCGCCGAGGGCCGTGGTGAGGGCCGTCACAATGATCCACCGCTGCACTGCCAACCTCCCATAACTGAAACCGTGTTGCGGCCGACGCTAACCGCCCCACCAGTGGCCCGCGCGCCGAGGCGGGCACCCGTCGCACGGACAGCCCAGCCACGGCGGCGACCCGCCGTCACCAACGGCCCAGCGCGGCGGTGACCCGGCATCACCACCGGCCCAACCCGCCGCCGACCGACCGTCACCACCGGGCCGGGCCGCCGCGACGACCCTCCGTCACCACTCACCCCGCATGGACCGGCGCCCGCTCGGCCGCCGTCCCCGGAACCGTCTGAACGGACGAGGGGCCCGCCGCGCGGTACGCGCGACGGGCCCCTCAGGGACGCGAGGCGTTACCGGCGCCCGGCGCCGACCTCGGAGCCGGTGTTCTCGTCCTCGCCCTGGTCGTCGTTCCGGTCGTCGCTCCGGTCCCGGTCGCCCCAGCCGTCGCTGCGGTCGCGGTACAGGGTGAAGCGGTCGAAGAGCACCGGCGTCGGGAACGGGTTGGCCGCGGTGGCGGACGGGGAGTGGTAGTAGCTGACGGTGATGGTGGTGCGGCCGCCCGGCAACGGCCCGGGGTCGACGTCGAAGACCGCGACGCCGTAGGGGAAGGCGGTGTCCGGGTCGGTGACCGCGGACCAGTGGGCCTTCTCCTTGGCGTCCGGGTCGGCCTTGAAGGTGAGCCGCTGGGTGCGCACGGAGGCCTGGCGGACGCCGTCCGCGTCGGCGGGCAGGTAGACGTCGTCGTGGCCGGCGGTGCCGCCGCCACCGAGGATCAGGTGGACGGTGCCCTGCGAGGTGTCGATCCGACGCACGTCGTCGTCGGCGACGGCCGGGGTGAGCAGGCCGCCCGGCTCGGTGCCGCGGACGGGGTGGGTGCGCTCGTAGTCGTGG
This sequence comes from Kitasatospora sp. NPDC088264, assembly GCF_040685715.1. Classification (NCBI taxonomy): domain Bacteria; kingdom Bacillati; phylum Actinomycetota; class Actinomycetes; order Kitasatosporales; family Streptomycetaceae; genus Kitasatospora; species Kitasatospora sp. NPDC088264. Next base: position 325,872 of record NZ_JBFBIR010000002.1, on the reverse strand, counting down.
TCGTGCCCGGCCAGGACGAGGTCGACGCCGTAGCGGTCGAGCAGCGGCAGCAGCTTCTCGCGGATGCCCATGTCACCGCCGTGGCTGGCGGCCGAGGAGGACATCGCGAACTGGTGCAGGTTGACGACGACCCAGTCCACCGCGCGGCCGCGCCGGGCGCGCGCCAGGGTGCGTTCCAGCCAGCGGAGTTGGGCGCCCTCGCTGTAGTCGCTGATGTAGATGGACAGGCCGGTGGCCGGGTCGAGGCTGGCGTCGTCCTCGACGGCGATCTCGTTGCCGTCGAGGCTGACGAACAGCACCGAACCGACCTGGAAGCTGTACCAGTTGCCGCAGTAGTCGCGGGTGCCGTTGTCGGGCAGTTCGAAGCGCGTCAGGTAGGAGGCGTAGCCGAGGTCCCCGCCGCCGGCCTCGACCTCGTGGTTGCCGGGCGCGGGCATCCAGGGCCGGCTGGCGGCCGACTTGGCGAGGTTGTTCATGAACGCGTTCCAGCACTGCGGCTGGCGCTGCGGGTTGTTGTTGGCGTACGCGAGGTCGCCGTTGAGCAGGTGGAACAGCGGCGCGAACTGCTCGACCTGGCGGACGGCGGCGGCGCCGTGGATCGAGGACTTGCTGAACACGTTGTCGCCGGTGCCGAGATCGCCGAAGCTGGTGAAGCGGAACGCGGCCCGGCCACGCGCGGGCGCCGTGCGGAAGGTGCCGCGCACCGGGCCGGAGCCGTCGTGCAGCACCTCGTAGACGTACGTGGTGTCGGGCCGCAGGCCGTCCAGGCGGACGTGGTGGGTGTACGTCTCGACCTTGTTGAGCCCGTCGACGTAGGTGCGGGTCTCGGCGTCCACGGTGTGGCCGGCGCCGCCGCGGGGGGTGCCGATCCGCACCCGGGGGCGGCGCACACTGGCGGGCGTCGCCCAGGAGACGGTCATCTCGCGGGACGGCTCGTTGCCCCACTGGAGGTGGATCTGCTCCGGTCCGGGGGTGCCCGCCAGGGCCGGCTGCGTCCAGAGGAGGGCGGACGCGGGCAGCGCGGCCAGCGCACCGGCCGCGGTACCCGTCCGAAGGACCGTTCTGCGCGAGGGATGTGACACTGCCGCCTCCAAGGCTCCGGGAAACGCCCTGGAGAGTCCCAGCCGAACCGGGCGCCCGGGCCACCGGGGAAGGTTCTTCCGGCGAACGCCAGTTGAACGCCGGATCGGATCGGGCGGCGATCGACCGTGACACCGGTCAGGCCGGTCACACCGGTTACGCCGGCCACGCCGATTACGCCGGGAGGATTACCGATCCCTGACGGCCGGTCCGTCCACGCCCGATCCGCCGCACCGCGCGGCTAGCGTCGGCGGCATGGAGATTCTGGTCACCGGCGGAGCCGGGTTCATCGGGTCGGCCGTGGTCCGCGCACTGGTCGCGGCCGGGCACGGGGTGCGGGTGCTGGACGCGCTGCTGCCCGCCGTCCACCGCTCGGGGCGGGCCCCCGAACTGCCCGGGGGCGTGGCCTTCGAGCAGGGGGACGTCCGGGACGCCGCCGCCGTGCAGCGGGCGCTGGCCGGGGTGGACGCGGTCTGCCACCAGGCGGCGATGGTCGGCCTCGGGCTGGACCTCGACGACGCCCCCGCCTACGCGGGCTGCAACGACCTCGGCACGGCCGTCCTGCTCGCCGCGATGGCCCGCGCCGGGGTCCGCCGGCTCGTCCTGGCCGGCTCGATGGTGGTGTACGGGGAGGGCCGCTACCGCTGCCCCGCGCACGGCGACGTGGCCCCGGGCCCGCGCCGCCCGGCCGACCTGGAGGCCGGGCGCTTCGAGCCGCCCTGCCCGGTCTGCGGCCGCGCCCTGAGCCCCGGCCTGGTCGCCGAGGACGCCCCGGCCGACCCGCGCAGCGTGTACGCGGCCACCAAGCTCGCCCAGGAGCACCTGGCCTCCGTGTGGGCCCGGGCCTGCCAGGGCGCCGTCCTGACGCTCCGCTACCACAACGTGTACGGCCCGGGCATGCCGCGCGACACCCCGTACGCGGGGGTCGCCTCGCTGTTCCGCTCGGCGCTGGCCCGGGGCGAGGCCCCCCGGGTGTTCGAGGACGGCAGTCAGCGCCGGGACTTCGTCCACGTCGAGGACGTCGCCGCCGCCAACCTCGCCGCGCTGGAGGCCCTTGCCGCCCGCGCGCCGGGCAGCTCCCGCGCCTACAACGTGGGCAGCGGCGAGGTCCGCACGATCGGCGAGATGGCCGGGGCGCTGGCGGCGGCGTACGGCGGCCCGGCACCGCTGGTGACCGGCGAGTACCGCCTGGGCGACGTCCGGCACATCACCGCCGACTCCTCCCGGCTGCGCGCCGAACTCGGCTGGCGCCCGCAGGTGCCGTTCCCCGCCGGGATGGCCGAGTTCGCGGCGGCACCGCGGTCCGGCGCCACACCTGACGGTCCGTCCGATATCGGCCGGAACTCACCGGTGAAGAGCGGAGGATGGGGCTAGCCTTGCAACATGGTTGCAAACTACAAGGAAGAAGTGGCCATGAACGACCAGGAATTCGTCAGCGCACCCGCCCTGATCCTCCGGTCCCTCTCCGCCGATCCGGAGCGGCGGGCCATCGTCACCGCCGACGGCGTCGAGATCACCGCCGGCGACTTCGCCACCGCCACCTACCGCCTCGCCCACGAGCTCATCGCCCGGGGCGTCACCCGCGGGGACACCGTCACCCTGCTCACCGGCAACACCGCCGAGGCGCTCGGCGCCCGCTACGCCGCGGGCCTCGCGGGTGCGCGGGTGGTCACCCTGTACGACGGCATGAGCACCCCCGTCCTGGCCGAGATCGCGGCGAGCGTCGACACCGCCGTCCTCCTCGTGGACGCCGAACGGTACGCGGAGGCCGCCGAGTTGCTGCCCCTGATCGCCGTGCCGACGGTCCTCCGCCTCGGCCCCGGACCGGACGCGATCGGCGAGGACGTGATCGCCGCCTCCGCCCACCGCCCCGCCGAGCCGCCCGCCGTCCGGATCGGCCCGGACGACGACCTCGGCATCCGCCACACCGGCGGCACCACCGGGGTCCCGAAGGGCATCCTCAGCCTGCACGGCCCCTACCGCGGCGTCTTCGACACCTCGTTCGGCTCCGCCGGCACGGCCGGCGAGGCGCCCCGCTTCCTCGCCGCCACCTCGCTCGCCCACCTCGCCGGGATCTTCTCCGACCTGACGCTCCACCACGGCGGCACGGTGGTCCTCCAGCGCACCTTCGACCCCGGCGAGGTACTGGCCGCCGTCGAGCGCGAGCGCATCACCAGCCTCTGGGTGCTGCCGCCGCTGCTCTACCAGCTGCTCGACCACCCGGCGATCGGCCGCACCGACCTGTCCAGCCTGCGGCAGATCACGTACGGGGGCTGCGCCGCCTCGCCGACCCGGATCCGCGAGGCGCTCAAGGTGTTCGGGCCGGTCCTGGTGGGCGTCTACGGGATGTCCGAGGCGCAGCTGATCTCCTTCCTCACCCCGGAGGGGCACGACCGGATCGCGCAGGGCGGCCAGGTCTCGGTCGGCCGCCCCCTCCCGGGCGTCGAGGTGGTGATCCGGTCCGCCGACGGCACCGAGCTGCCCACGGGGGAGCAGGGCGAGGTCCACGTCCGATCGGCCGGACTCATGGCCGGGTACTGGAAGCGGCCCGACCTGACCGCCGAGGTGCTGCGCGACGGCTGGCTGAACACCGGCGACGTCGGCTACTTCGACGCGGACGGCTGCCTCTACCTGGCCGACCGGGTCAAGGACCTGATCATCGTGGTCGGCGGGCACGTCTACCCGTCCGAGGTGGAGGACCTCCTCCTCACCCACCCGGCGATCGCCCGCTGCGCGGTCTTCGGCGTGCGCGACGCGCAGGAGGCGGAGCACGTCCACGTCGCCGTCGTTCCCGCTCCGGGGCAGCAGCCCGAGTTGGCGGACGTCCAGGCGTTCGTCACGGCCCGCAAGGGGCGGATCTACGCGCCGGAGGCCCTGCACCTCGTGGACGAGATCCCGCTGACGTCGGTCGGCAAGCCGGACAAGAAGCGGCTGCGCGAGGCCGTGGCCGAGTAGGCCGAGCGGGCCGAGCGCGCCGCGCGTCCGAAGGGCGGACCCCAGGGACCTGCCTCGTCATTCCCGCCGGGCGCGCGGCGCGGGCAGGGCGATCTCGAAGCAGCAGCCCCCGGCGACGTTGCGCACCTCCGCGCGCCCGGCGTGCGCCTCGACGATGCCGCGCACGATGGCGAGCCCGAGCCCGGCACCGCTCTCGCCGGGCTCGCCGGCGGCCCGGCCGTCGTCGCGGCGGGGCGTGCGGGCGGAGCCGCCGCGCCAGCCCGTCTCGAACACCCGGGGCAGGTCCTGTTCCGGGATGCCGCCGCAGCCGTCGGTCACCGACAGCACCACCTCGTCGGCCTCCCGCCGGGCGGCGACGGCCACCACGCCGTCCGCGGGGGTCGAGCGGATCGCGTTGACCAGCAGGTTGCCGAGCACCCGGGTGATCTCCCCGCTGTCCACCTCGACCGGCTCGGCCGCCGCCGGCTCGTCGGCCACCTGCCGCCCCTCCAGCCGGACGCCGCGCCGCCGGGCCAGCGGGTACGCCCCGGCGAGCGCGTCGTCCACCAGGTCGTACACCGAGACCCGGGTGAGCGAGAGGGCGAGCGCGCCCGCCTGGATCCGGGAGAGCTCGAACAGGTCGTCCACCATGCCGGTGAGCCGTTCGACCTCGGTGCCGATCCGCACCAGGTAGCGGTCGGGGTCCTCAGCGACGCCGTCCTCCAGCGCCTCGGCCATCGCCCGCAGGCCGGCCAGCGGGGTGCGCAGGTCGTGCGAGATCCACGCGACCAGCTCCCGGCGGGAGTGTTCCAGGGCCTGCTCGCGCGCCCGGGACTCCGCCAGCCGGGCGCTGGTGGCAGCCAACTCCGCGCTCAGCGCGGCGAGTTCCGCGCCGAGCGGGTGCGCGGGCGCGGTGAACCCGGCGTCACTGCCGACCGTCCGGACGGCCTCGGTCAGCGCCCGGCTACCGGCCACCACCTGACGGCCGAGCAGCGCGGCGGTGAGCAGCGAGACGACGGCGGCCATGCCGAGCACCGTGATGACCACGCCGAGGTCGTGGGTGGACAGGAACATCGCCTGCGCCACGGCGAACGTCCCGGACGTCACCGCGAGGACGGTCACGACCGCCACGCAGAACAGGGACAGGGCGACGGAGCGGCGGCGCAGCAGCCGGATCGCCGCCCAGCCGAGCAGGCCGGCCCCGCCCGCGCCGAGGGCGGCGAACAGGGCGATCAGCAGCAGGTCCTTCACGCCGCACCGCCCTGCGGGTGGTGCGGCATGTCGTGAGCCGGGTCATGGGGAGCCGGGCCGTGGGGCGCCGGGTCGTAGCGGTAGCCGACGCCCCAGACGGTGCTGATCAGGGCGGGCGCGGCCGGGTCGTCCTCGATCTTCTCGCGCAGCCGCCGGACGTGGACGGTGACGGTGGAGAGGTCGCCGAAGTCCCAGCCCCACACCCGCCGCATCAGGCTCTGCCGGGAGAACACCGTGCCGGGGTGCCGGAGCAGGAACGCCAGCAGGTCGAACTCCCGCAGGGTGAGGGCGAGTTCACGCGCACCCCGGTGGGCGCGGCGGGCCTTCGGGTCGAGCGTGACGTCCCCCGAGCGCAGCACCCCGTCGCCCGGCCCGCCGCCCGTCCCCTCGGCGGCCCCGCTCCCCGCCCGGGCGCGGCGCAGCACCGACTGCACCCGCAGCACCAGTTCGCGCGGGCTGAACGGCTTGGTGACGTAGTCGTCCGCGCCCAGCTCCAGGCCGAGGATGCGGTCCGCCTCGTCGCCCTTGGCAGTGAGCAGCACCACCGGCAGCGCGGCGCCCCCGGCGGAGGCCCGCAGCCGGCGCAGCACCTCCAGCCCGTCGAGGCCGGGCAGCATGAGGTCCAGCACCAGCAGGTCGGGGCGGGTGCGCTCGGCGAGGTCCAGGCCCAGCGCACCGTCGGCGGCCCGGTCCACGTGGTGCCCGGCGCGGGTGAGGTAGCCGGCGACGACCTCGGCCACGGTCGGGTCGTCGTCGATCACCAGGATGTGCGAGGTGTCGTTCACCTCGCCGAGGATAGGAGGCCTCGGCGGCGGGCGCGGGCGGAAGCGGGCCCGCGTTCGCGTTCCGTAAGATCCGCCGCCCGCACCTCGCCCGACCCGGACCAGCCCAACCCGATGCGACCCAGCCCAGCCCAGCCCGATGCGGCCCGGGCCGATCCGCCGGACGGGTCAGCCGCCGGGGCGTCCGACTTCCGTAAGGCTGCGCCGCCGCCGCACCCCGCCGTCCCGCACTTAGCGTGGCCGGGTGACCTCACCCACCTCCCCCGTCTCCCCCGTCGACGTCGTGCTGCCCTGCCTCGACGAGGCCGCCGCGCTGCCCTGGGTTCTGGGGCGGATCCCGGACGGCTGGCGGGCCGTCGTCGTCGACAACGGCTCCCGGGACGGCTCCGCCGACCTCGCCCGCTCGCTCGGCGCGACGGTGGTCGAGGAGCCCCCGCGCGGGTTCGGCGCCGCCTGCCACGCCGGGCTGCGCGCCGCCACCGCCGACCTGGTCTGCTTCCTGGACTGCGACGGCTCCCTCGATCCCGCCCAGCTCCCCCTGGTCGCCGGTCCGGTGCTGGCCGGCTCCGCCGACCTGGTGCTGGGCCGCCGCCGCCCGGCCACGGCCGGGGCGTGGCCGCTGCACGCCCGCCTGGCCAACACCGTCCTGGCCCGACGGCTGCGCGCCCGCACCGGCGCGCCGCTGCACGACCTCGGCCCGATGCGGGCCGCCCGCCGGGAACAGCTGCTGGCCCTGGGGCTCGGCGACCGCCGGTCCGGCTACCCGCTGGAGATGGTGCTCGCCGCCTCGGCCGCCGGGCTGCGGATCACCGAGACCCCCGTCGACTACCTGCCGCGCGCGGGCCGCTCCAAGGTCACCGGCACCCTGCGCGGCACCCGCCAGGCCGTCCGCGACATGCGGGCCGTGCTGGCCGCGCCCCCGCCGACCCTGCTGGTGATCGCCAAGTCGCCCGCCCCCGGCCGGGTGAAGACCCGGCTCACCCCTCCGTGCACCCCCGAACAGGCCGCCGCCCTGGCCTCGGCCGCCCTCGCCGACACCCTGCACACCCTGGGCACGATGCCGGCCGGGCGGCGCGTGCTCGTCCTGGACGGCCGGCCGGGCGACTGGCTGCCGCCCGGCTGGGAGGTCGTCGCGCAGACCGGCGGCGGGCTGGACGAACGGCTGGCCGCCGCCTTCGCGCACGCGGCCCGGGTGGCCCCGCACGCCCCGGCGCTGCTGGTCGGGATGGACACCCCGCAGCTGAGCGCCGCCGCGCTGGCCGAGCCGCTGTCGGCCGCACGGCGGGCGGGCACGGACGCCTGGTACGGCCCGGCGGCCGACGGCGGCTTCTGGGCGCTGGGCCTGGCCCGACCGACCGCCGAACTGGCCGCGCGCCTGCTGCACGGCGTGCCGATGTCCACCCCGAGGACCGGAGCGGTACTCCTGGAACGCCTCGCCGAAGCCGACTTGACGATTCATCACCTTCCGCTGCTCACCGACGTGGACACCGCCGAGGACGCCCGCCGCGTCGCCGCCGAGGCCCCGGACAGCCGTTTCGCCGCCCAGCTGGGAACGGTCGACCTGAAGCCGGAGGTGGCGAGTTGACGACCGCCACCGCCTGGGTGGACGACCCGTTCGCCGAAGCCGTCCGCACCGGGCGCGGCCCGCTCTGGCTGCGCCGGGAGGACGGCCACCGCCTCCGGCTGGACATCGAACGCTGGTGCGCCCCGGCGGCCGGCGCCGACCACAGCCTGCTCCGGCGCTGCGCCCGCCGGGCCGCGCCCGTCCTCGACCTCGGCTGCGGGCCCGGGCGGCTGGTCGCCGCGCTGCTCGCGCTCGGTGTCCCGGCCCTCGGCGTCGACGTGACCAGGGCGGCCGTCGCCCGCACGGTCGGACTGGGTGGCCCGGCGCTCTGCCGCTCGGTCTTCGACCGGCTTCCCGCCGAGGGCCGCTGGGGCGCCGCGCTCCTCGCCGACGGCAACCTCGGCATCGGCGGCGACCCGGACGCCCTGCTCCACCGGGGCGCCGAACTCATCGCGCCGGACGGTCTGCTGCTGGTCGAGGTGGAGCCCGTGGAGTTGGACGAGCAGGTCACCGTCCAGGTCGAGGGCCCGGACGGCCGGCTCGGGCCGGCCTTCCCCTGGGCCCGGCTCGGCACGGCCGCCGCCCTACGGCGGGCCCACGCCGCCGCCGGACTGGTCGAGGCGGAGCGCTGGACCTCGCACGGCCGCCGCTTCCTCGCCCTGCACAAGCGCTGAGGCGCACAAGGCCGTTGCCCTTGACGGACGCGACCCCACCCTCCTGACGTGTCGGCGGGTCCTCGGCAACGACGGCATCCCGGTCCCGCTGCCATCAGGACGGGCCCCGCAGCCCCTCAGCGGGCCCGCCCACCTGCCCGTTCCGCCGCCGCGCCCACCGACGCCGGCTTCGACTCCGGCTCCTGCTCCAGGCCCGGCGGCGGGGCGGACTCATCCGTCGGCAGCACCCGGTCACGCAGCCGCAGTCCGCAGACCAGGGCGACCAGCAGCACCCCGAGCACCGATCCCAGTACGATGCGCAGCCCGTACGCGTCGGCGATCCGGCCGAGCAGCGGGGCGGCCAGCCCGCCCACCGACATCGCCAGGCCCAGGGTCAGTCCGCTGGCGGTGCCGGGCCGGTTGGGCAGGTAGTCCTGGGCCAGCGTCACCTGGGCGGCGAACGGCAGGAACATCGCCAACCCGAACGCGACGGTGGCGAGTTCGGCCACCGCGAAGGTGGGGGCGAAGGCCACGCCGGCCAGGGCGGGGGCGGCCAGCAGGTAGCCCAGCCGGATCGGGAGGAGCCGCCCGTACCGGTCGCCCAGCCGCCCGCCGAGCAGGGTGCCCGCCGCACCGGCCAGGGTGAGGGAGGTGAGGGCCACCGCCCCCGCGCCCGTCGAGGTGTGCAGGTCGCGCTGGAGGTGCAGGGCGAGCATCGAGGTCACCGTGACGTAGGGCACCGACCAGCAGACCGTGGCGACCACCAGCCGGCCGAAGGCCCGCCAGTCGTCGCGCTGTCCGCTCCCGGCCGCGCCGCCCGTGACCAGCGGCGGCGCGGGGGTGTGGCCCCGGCGGCGCAGCCACGGGCCCTGGGCCGCCCACAGTGCGCCCATCACCACTGCGGGGACGGCGAGCAGCCAGCTGCCGGCCAGGCCGAGCGAGCCGACCACGAGCGTCACCAGGGCCGGCGCCAGCGAGGCACCGAGTGTGCCGCCGACGGAGAACAGGCTCATCGCCTGCTGGGACTGGCCGCCCGCCGCTCTGGCCTGGTTGGTGGCGGGCGGGTGGTAGGCGGCGACGCCGATCCCGGCGAGGGCCACGCAGAGCCAGGTGAGCAGGTAGCTGTCGGCGAGTCCGGCGCAGCCGAGGCCCCCGGCGGCGGTCAGGAAGCCGGCCGGGACGAGCCAGCCGCGGTGGCGGCGGTCGACGAGCAGGCCGAAGAACGGCTGGACCACGCTGGACAGGCCGGTGGCGGCCAGCGCGATCCCCGAGACGGCGGTGTAGCTGTAGTGCCGCTCGGACATCAGGAAGGGCAGCAGTGCCGGGACGGCGCCCTGGTAGAGGTCGTTGACGACGTGGGTGCCGGTCAGGAAGGCCAGCTGGCCGCGCTTCACGTGGTTCCTCCCTCGACCCGGAACGCGAGGCCCCGGTGCGCGGCGTCCCGGTGTGCGGTGTCCTGGTGCGCGGCGTCCCGGTCGAGCACCGGCTGCGAGGTGTCCTCGGCGGCGGCCGGCCGGACCTCGGCCAGGGTCAGTTCATGGAGTTCTGTCACGGTCACTCTCAAGTCCTCGGGTTCTCAGGTCCTCTGAGGAGTTACCTTAGAGTGCTGGTCAGAGCGAAAGCAAGGCATGCCTAACCTGGACGCCGGGTACCTACGAAGCCGGAAGGGCCGCCCGCGATCGACAGGGCGGCGAGGAGAAGATTGGCGCCGGGGTCCAAGGAGCCTTGCAGGATGCCGGTCGTGCACCACGCGTGCGGCTGTCGCCCAACCGCCTCTTGGCCCCACGGTCAGGGGTGCCCCGGCGGCACCCTTCGAGGCGTCCCGGCCGAGCCTGCCACACGCCCCGGGCCACGACAAGACGTCCGACCGGCCGCCTACTCCCGGCCCACCGGCCGCCACTGCGGGTGCTCGCGCTCGGCCCACCGGCGCTCCACCAGCCCGGTCCGCATCCCGAGCCGCGCCTGCGGATCCCGCCAGGCCATCCGGACGTGTCCGACCACCACCACGGCGATGGCGGCGGCCAGCCAGTCGTGGACGAAGGTCGCCCCGGTCCGCCAGGAGGGCGGGGCGAGGCGGGGCAGCCACATCAGCAGCCCGGTGCCGACGATCACCAGCATCGAGCCGAGCGTCCACTGCGCGTAGAGCTTCTGCCCGGCGTTGAACTTGCCCGCCGGCCGGTGCGGGGCGCGGCGCCGGACGGCGCGCAGCCAGTCCCAGTCCGCCGGGGTGAAGCGGCTCAGCCGGGCGGCGTCCGCGCGCAGCGCCCGCGAGGCGAGCCCGAGCAGCAGCGGCACGGGCAGCGCGAGGCCGCACCACACGTGCACCGTCACCACCAGCCGCCGGTTGCCGACCAGTTCGGCGAGCGGGGCGAGGTAGAGGCAGGCCGCCGTGGCCAGGCAGACGCCGGTCAGCGCGGCGGTCGTCCGGTGCACCCAGCGCTCGGCCCGGGTGAAGCGCAGCAGGAGTTCAGCCGGTGGGCGCATCGTCACGTCCGTTCGACCGGCCGACCCAGGCGTCGACGTCGTACCCGTCGCGCTCCCAGTAGCCCGGCTCCACCGAACCGGTCACGGTGATCCCGGAGAGCCACTTGGCGGACTTGTAGAAGTACATCGGCGCGACGTACAGCCGCACCGGGCCGCCGTGGGTGTGGGAGATCGGGCCGTCCTGCATCCGCAGCGCGACCAGTACGTCGTCCCGTCGGGCCTGCGCCAGCGTCAGGCTCTCGGTGTACGCGCCGTCGAAGCAGCTGAACCGGACGGCCCCGGCCCCCGGCCGCACGCCCGCGGCGTCCAGCAGGTGCGCGAGCGGCACCCCCTCGAACGGGGTGTCCGGCACCCGCCACCCGGTCACGCACTGCACGTCCCGCACGAGCCGCCGCTGCGGCATCGCCCGCAGGTCCGGCAGGCGGAACGTCGCGGGCCGCTCGACCATCCCGTCGACGCTGAGCGTGTAGTCCGCCACGCTCCGCTCCGGGACGGACGACACCACCGAGTAGTACCGGAATCCGTTGTTGCCCGGCAGCAGCCCGCTCAGCCCGCTCGGGTCCCGTTCGGCCAACCCCGACTCGGCCCGTTGCAGGTACGGCCCCGCCGCCACCCCGACGGCCCCGAGCCCGAGCAGTCCGAGCACCACCCGCCGCCCCACCGGGGCGCCCCGGCCCTCTTCGCCTGTTCTGTCCACGCCCCCGATTGCACCAGCCCGAGCCCGGCCGGCGCGAGGCCCGGCACCGGTCCGTCAGCCTTTCGTCATCTTCGCCCGCAGGCTCCACGGCCGAGCGGGCGAGCGGGCGAGCGGGCGAGCGGGCGAGCGACCGAGCGACGCCGAGCGTCCGAGCGGCGGGAGATCGTTTTCCAGTCAAGTTCGACGATCTTTCGAACCCCGTATTCCCCCGGCTCCGGCCACGCCACTACGGTGCCACGCATCCCCGCTGTTCCCCCCTCCCCGGCCGGCCGCGACCGCCGGGGCTACCGATCGGACCGGTGCGCCGTGACCAGAATCCTCCGTCGACTGTGGACCCACGCGGGAAGAGCGGCGGCCGTCGTCGCCCTCCTCGCCGCCGCCCTCACCGGCACGGCGGCCGGAACCGCCACCGCCGCCGCCCCGGCCGCCCCCGCGGCAACCGCCTCGGTGGGCGGCTGGACCTGCCCCGGAACGCCCGTCCCGGACGGCTACGTCATCACCATGTTCAACTCCAGCGGCTGCAACAACCACGGCGCCTGGTTCCAGGCACCCGCCCAGAACCGCCTGTGGACCTGCTCCGGCTCGCCGATCGTCTCCGGCTACGTCCTGACCAACTACAACCCCCAGGGGTGCAGCGGCGTCGGCGCCTGGTTCCACGAACTGGTCCGCAACGGCATCTGGACCTGCCCCTACTCGCCGATCCCGGCCGGCTACCGCAGCACCAGCTACGACGCCCGCGGCTGCAACGGCCTCGGCGCTTGGCTCACCATCAAGGCCTGACCCACACCCGGCGGGGCCCGACCGGAACTCCGGTCGGGCCCCGCCGACGTCGTCGCGTCGTCATTCCGGGCGAAGACCGCATCGCGCGCCGAACACTCCGCACACGCAGCACATGCGACACGCGCCGCACACAGCGTCTCACCAGCAGAAAGGAAGTCCGCCCGCAGCGGACGAGAAAAAAGGCACAGGAGGAAAAACCACTCCCGGCCACTTCCAACTTATAGCGTACGGGGGGCCTTGCGGCAAGGCCCTGGTCGTGCCGCACAATCGTCGACCTGAACCGGAATCCGCGGAAATTTGGGGTCGCGAAAATGCGTGTGCTGTTGTCGACGTACGGGTCCCGCGGGGATGTCGAACCGCTGGTGGGGCTCGCGGCGCGGCTGCGGGAGTCCGGCGCGCAGGTGCGGGTGTGTGCGCCGCCGGACGAGGACTTCGCGCAGCGGTTGGACCACATCGACGTGCCGCTGGTGCCGGTCGGCCCGTCGGCGCGGGCGCTGACGGTGGCGGCGCCGCCGCCGTCGTCCCTGCCGGAGCGCGCGGCCGCGGTGATCGCCGGGCAGTTGGAGGCGGTCACGGCGGCGGCCGAGGGCTGCGACGTGCTGGTGGCCACCGGCATGCTGCCGGCTGCGGCGGGCGCGCTGTCGGTGGCCGAGAAGCTGGGCATCCGCTCCGTGTCGGTGACCTTCCAGCAGCTCACCCTGCCCTCGCCGGGCCGCCCGCCGCTGGCGTACCCGGGCCGGCCGTTCCCGCCGGAGGTGACCGACAACCGGGTGCTGTGGGGCCTGGACGCCGAGAGCATCAACGCGCTGTTCGGCGCGGCGCTCAACACCAACCGGGCGTCGATCGGCCTGCCGCCGGTGGACGACGTCCGCGACTACGTCATCGGCGACCGGCCGTGGCTGGCGACCGACCCGGTCCTGGACCCGTGGCAGGAGCCCGCCGACCTGGACGTCGTGCAGACCGGCGCGTGGATCCTGCCGGACCGGCGCCCGCTGCCGGCCGGGTTGGAGGCCTTCCTGGCCGCCGGCGCACCGCCGGTGTACGTGGGCTTCGGCAGCATGCCGATGCTCGCCTCCCAGGACGCCGCCCAGGTGGCCGTCGAGGCGGTCCGCGCGCAGGGCCGCCGCGCGGTCGTGGCCCGCGGCTGGGCCGGTCTGGCCCCGATCGACGACCGGGGCGACTGCTTCGTCGTCGGCGAGGTCAACCAGCAGGCGCTGTTCGGCCGGGTGGCCGCCGTCGTGCACCACGGCGGGGCGGGCACCACGACGACGGCCACCCGGGCCGGCGCGCCCCAGGTCGTCGTCCCGCAGACCGCGGACCAGCCGTACGGCCGGGTGGCCCGGCTGGGCATCGGCGTGGCACTCGACGGGCCGACCCCGACCACCGAGTCCCTGTCGGCCGCGCTCAGGACGGCCCTCGCCCCCGAGACCCGGGTGTGGGCGACCGCCGTGGCCACCATGATCCGCACCGACGGCGCGGCGCTGGCCGCACAACTGCTGCTCGACGCGGCCGGCCGCTGAGGCGTGCCGGATAATTCCACCCGCCGCCACCCCCGATTCCTCGGCCGACCGCCCGCGGAATCGAAAAGCTCAGAACACCTGGAGCCAGGTTTGTCCCCCATCTCGTCCTCCTCATCCTCCTCATTCGAATCCTCCTCGCTCGAATCCCGCTCGCCCGAATCCTCCTCGCCCGAACCGAATTCACCCGCCGACGACTGGCGGTCCGGCGAACTGCGGGCGGAGAACGCGTACGTCGGCAGGCTGTACGAGCGGCTCGAAGCCCAGCGCGCGCTCGCGGCCGGCCGACTGCGCGAGGTCCACCTCCAGGACAAGGGCGGGACGATCCAGGCCCTCCTGGAGCGCGACACCATGGAGATCCACCACACCCGCCGGCTGGCTGCGCTGCACGCCGCCGAGTACGGGCTGTGCTTCGGCCGGATCGACGACGCCGACGGCGAGCGGCAGTACATCGGCCGGATCGCCCTGTCGGACGACGACCACGAGCCGCTGCTCACCGACTGGCGGGCGGCGGCAGCGGAGCCGTTCTACCGGGCGACGCCCGCCGCACCGGGCGGTGTGGTGGCGCGACGGCACCTGCGGACCAAGGGCCGGACCGTCGTCGACTTCGACGACGACGCCTTCGGCGTGGGCGCCCACGCGGGCCGCAGCAACGCCGAGCTCAGCGGGGAGGGCGCCCTGCTCGCCTCGCTGACGGCGGCCCGGACGGGGCGGATGGGCGACATCGTCTCCACCATCCAGGCCGAGCAGGACCGCGTCATCCGCGACGCGCTCGGCGGCGTCCTGGTCGTCCAGGGCGGCCCGGGCACCGGCAAGACCGTCGTCGCCCTGCACCGCGCCGCGTACCTGCTCTACACCCACCGCGACCGGCTGGCCAAGCACGGCGTGCTGGTCATCGGGCCGAACACGACGTTCCTGCGCTACATCGACGAGGTGCTTCCCGCGCTCGGCGAGAGCGAGGTCGTGCTGAGCAGCATCGGCACGCTCTACCCGGGGGTGACGGGGACCGGCACCGAGACGCCCGAGGCGGCCGCCGTCAAGGGCGACGTCCGGATGGCGCAGGTCCTCGCCGCCGCGCTGGAGGGCCTGCGGCAGCTGCCCGAGGAGTCGTGGACCATCACCGTGGGCCGGACCTCGCCCTACAACCTTCAGCTCCGGATCGGCCGGGCGCTCTGCGAGCGGGCCCACGCCGCCGCGCACCGGAGCGGCAGGCCGCACAACGCGGCCCGGGCCGACCTGGTGGAGCGGCTCTCCTCGGAGCTGGCCCTGCGGATCGCCCGGGACCAGGGCGGGGAGATGGACCTGGACGCCGTGGCGGACCTCGCCGACGCGCTCGTCGACGAGCCCGAGTTCCAGGCCGTGGCCCAGAAGCTGTGGCCGCTGCTGAACCCGGAGCAGGTGCTCACGAGCCTGTTCGGCTCCCCGGAGCTGCTGGCGAGCGCGATGCCGGACTTCACCGAGGCCGAACGCGCCGCGCTGCTGCGCGAACTGCCCGGCCCGGAACGGGAGTCCGCCGCCGAGGCCGCCTCGACCGCTGCGACCACCTGGACCACCGACGACGTGCCGCTGCTCGACGAGGCCGCCGAACTGCTCGGCCCGCTGCCGGGCGCCGTCGTCGCCCGCCGGGCCGAGGCCGCCGCCGAGGCGGCGGAGCTGGAGTTCGCCAAGATCGTCCTCGACGACTTCGGCGTGGGGCTGGTCGAGATGGACGCGAAGATGCTGGCCCGCCAGTACCGCGGCGAGGAGTCGCTCCGGCCGCTGGCCGAGCGCGCGGCCGAGGACCGGACCTGGGGCTACGGGCACGTGATCGTGGACGAGGCCCAGGAGCTGTCCCCGATGGCCTGGCGGATGCTGGCCCGCCGCTGCCCCGGCCGTTCCATGACGATCGTCGGCGACCTGGCGCAGACCGGCGCGCCGGCCGGGCTGAGCTCCTGGGGCCAGGCCCTCGACACGTACACGGCGGGGCGCTGGCGCACGGTGGAACTCACCATCAACTACCGCACCCCGGCCGAGATCATGCAGGTCACCGAAGGCGTCCTGCGGGCGCTCGACCCCTCGCTCGCCGCCCCCACCGCGGTGCGCAGCGGCGGAACCCGCCCGTGGAGCCTGCGGATCCCCGCGGACGGCCGGGCGGCGGCGCTGCGCGGCGCCGTCGAGCGGGAGCTCGCGGCACTGGACGGCGGTCGGCTGGCGGTCATCCACGCCCCGGACGCCCCGGCCGAACTGCTCGACGGGATCGCCGGGTTGGAAGGAATTTGCGTCAACGACGGTCCGGCGGCGCTGGATTCGCCGGCCGTCCTGCTGACGGCCGCCCAGTCCAAGGGTCTTGAGTTCGACGCCGTCCTGGTCGTGGAGCCCGCCGAGATCCTCGCGGCGCACGCCCACGGCGTGAACGACCTCTACGTCGCCCTCACCCGGGCGACGAAGTCCCTCGGGGTGCTGCACAGCCGGGACCTGCCGGAGATGCTCCAGGGCCTGGATCCCCGCTGAGGACGGCGGCCGTTCTCCCGCGCCGCCGGGCGCCGACCGCGACGCACGCCAACGCGGCGCCGTAGGCGGCCTGTTGGGCCTCGACCCCGCCCGTCAGATAGAGGTACTGCCCGGCGGCGGGGACGGCGAGCCACTCCCAGCGGCCGGTGAGGCCGACCAGGGCCACCACCAGCAGGCCGTACCAGGGGTAGGCGGGCGCGGCGAGGAGCAGGGCCGTGCCGGTGACGAACAGGGCGCCGTCCCAGGGGCGGGCGGGGTCGCCGCGCCGGAGCACCCACAGGGCGACGGCGGCCAGGACCGCCCCGGCGGCCCACGGCAGCAGGGCGTCCGGCAGGAGGAGGGCGAGCAGGCCGAAGCGGTCGAGGTGCCCCTGCTCGTACCCCTCCTCCTTCAGGTAACCGGGCAGGTAGCCGAGCACGCCGGTGCCGGCGGCGAGGTAGGGCAGGTAGGCCAGGGCGAACGCGCCGAGCGAGGCGCCCAGGAGCAGGGCGCTCTCGCGCGGGCGTCGGCGGGCCAGTGCGCCCGGCAGGGCCAGTGCGGGGATCAGCTTGACCGCCACGGCCGCGCCGAGCAGCGCGCCGGCCCGCGTCGCCTTCCGCCGGGCCGCGTACCCGAGGCCCACGACCAGCAGCAGCGCCCCGAGGGTGTCCACGTGCGCGTCGTTGACCGACCACACCGCCACGCCGGGGCACCACCCCCACAGCGCGGCCCGCCGGCTGCCCCGTCCGATCACGAGCAGCGCCCCCGTGGTCGCCACCGCGAGCAGGGCGCCGGCGGCCTGCATCCCGCGCACCCCTCCCTCGAAGGGGTGCAGGGCGAGGAACCAGGCCTCCGCGACCGGCGGGTAGATGGTGTGCACGGCGGGCCGGTTGATGCGGGTGCAGTCACCGGCGGCGGTGCGCCGCTCGTCCCAGCCGTCGCAGGCGCCGCCGGCCGGCCACAGGTCGGAGGTGCGCAGCCGGGCCAGCGCCGGGTCGTCCGGGGTGTGCGCGTACGGGGAGGTGCCGGCGGCCTGGACGCGGCCGTCCCAGACGTAGCGGTAGGCGTCGTCGCTGGTGCGCGGCGGGGCGAGCAGGCCGACGGCGGCGACGGCGACGCTCCCGGCCAGGACCAGGGGCACGATCTGACGGCCGCCCACCCGGCGCAGCGCCAGCAGGGCGAGCGCGTACAGGGCGGCGTCGACGGCGTACCAGGCGTACAGCGGTGCGCGGTGGCCGAGCGTGCCGCCGCCGGTGACGGTGAGGGCGAGCGCGGCGGTCAGGGCGGCCAGCGCGAGCAGGCAGGGCAGCACGCGGGCGGGCCGGAGGCGGGTGAGCGGGAGGCGGGTGGGCACCCGCCCACCTTGCCACCGGGCGGCGGCGCGCGACCGCAGCGGCGTGGCGCCGTTCGGATTCCGTAAGCACGTCGTACCGCCGCGAAACCGGGGCCCGGCGGTTCTATGGACGGGTGACTCCGAACCTCCTTCCGCGATTCCGCTCGGCGCTGCACGAGCCGCGCACCGCCGTGGTGCTCGGCCGCTGGCTGGGCTCCGCGCTGCTGGTGTGCTTCCTGACCGGGCTGGTCAGCCACGCCCTCCAGGACCCGCCCGGCTGGCTGACGCCGTATCTGTTGAGCCGCCCGGTGAACGGCTACCGGGTGACCCAGGGGCTGCACGTGATCAGCGGCCTGGCGGCCGTCCCGTTGCTGGGGGCGAAGCTGTGGACGGTCTACCCGCAGTTGTTCGCGTGGCCGCCGGTGCGCGGCGCGGCGCACGCGCTGGAGCGGCTGGGGATCTTCGTGCTGGTCGCGGCGATGCTGCTGGAGCTGTTCACCGGGCTGTTCGACACCCTGCAGTGGTATCCGTGGCCGTTCCCGTTCCGCCAGACGCACTTCTGGCTGGCCTGGCTGGCCACCGGCGGCCTGTTCGTCCACCTCGCGGCCAAGGGCCCGGTGATCGCACGGCACTGGCGCCGCCCGGCGGCCGGGCTGCCGCAGCGGCGGGCGTTCCTCGCCGCCGTGACGGCCGCGGTGGGTGTGGTCACGCTCACCACGGCCGGGCAGACCGTCCCCTTCCTGCGCCGGCTGGTCCTGCTGGCCCCGCGCCGCCCCGACCTGGGCCCGCAGGGGCTGCCGGTCAACCGGACCGCCGCGCAGGCCGGGACGGTCACCGTGCCGGCCGACTGGCGGCTCCGGGTGGACGGCCCGCAGCCGTACCGGCTCTCCCTCGCCGAGCTGAACCAACTCCCCCAGTACGACGTGCACTTGCCGATCTCCTGTGTGGAGGGGTGGAGCTTCTCGGCGCGCTGGACCGGGGTGCGGGTGGCCGATCTGCTGGTCCGGGCGGGGGCCCCGGCCGGCTCGGGCCTGCTGATCACCTCGCTGGAGGCGGACGGCCCGTACCGCGAGATGCGGATGCCCGCCGAGTACGCCGTCGACCCGCTCACCCTGCTCGCCCTGCGGATCAACGGCGAGGTGCTGACGGCGGACCACGGATTCCCGGCGCGGATCATCGCGCCCAACCGGCCGGGGGTGCTGCAGACCAAGTGGGTCGCGCGCCTGGAGGTGATCTGATGCCCCGGTGGCTGCGCGCGGTACTGCTGCTCGGCGGCCTCGCCCTGATCGGCTTCGGCCTGTCGGGCCTGCTCACCGACTCCTACATCACCGCCCCGCTCGACGTGCTGGTCTGGGCGGTGGGCGGGGTGCTGCTGCACGACGGGCTGTGGGTGCCGCTGCTCTGCCTGGTCGGCGCGCGACTGGCGCGCGACTGGGCGTTGCGCGGCTGGCTGGTCGTCGCGGCGGCGGTGAGCGCGATCGGGCTGCCGGCGGTGCTGCGGGACGGCGAGAACCACGGCAACTCCTCCCTCCTGCCGCTGCCGTACCTGCGCAACTGGCTGCTGGTGCTGGCCGCCACCGCCGGGCCGGTGCTGCTGTTCGCACTCGTCCGGTGGTGGCGGCGTCGCCCGCGGGTCAGACGCCCGGCAGACCCGTCGTGAGCCCGTCCAGCGCGTGCGAGCAGACGCAGTCCCGGACGGCGGGCAGGCTCTCCAGCGCCTTGAACAGCACCGTGCGCAGCCGGTCGACGTTTCCGGCGAAGACCTCCAGCACCTCGGCATGGGTGACGCCCTCGCCGCTCTCCACGCCCGCGTCGAGGTCGGTGACCAGCGCCAACGAGGTGTAGCAGAGGCCGAGTTCGCGGGCGAGGACGGCCTCCGGGTGACCGGTCATGCCGACCACCGACCAGCCGTTCGCGGTGAACCAGCGGGACTCGGCGCGGGTGGAGAAGCGCGGGCCCTCGATCACCACCAGGGTGCCGCCGTCCACCGGCTCCCAGGCCGCGTCCCGGGCGGCGTCCAGGGCGGCGCGCCGCCCGTCCGGGCAGTACGGGTCGGCCATCGAGACGTGCACCACCTCGGGCACCGCCCCGCCGGGCAGCGGCAGGCCGTCGTAGTAGGTCTGCACCCGGCCGGAGGTGCGGTCGACGAACTGGTCGGGCACCAGCAGCGTGCCGGGCCCGTACTCCGGGCGCAGCCCGCCGACGGCGCACGGTGCGAGCACCTGGCGCACGCCCAGGGAGTGCAGCGCCCACAGGTTGGCCCGGTAGTCGATCCGGTGCGGCGGCAGGCCGTGGCCGCGCCCGTGCCGGGGGAGGAAGGCGACCCGGCGGCCGGCCACCTCGCCCAGGAACAGCGCGTCGCTGGGCGGCCCGTACGGCGTGTCGACGCGCAGTTCGCTCACGTCGTCGAGCAGCGCGTAGAGCCCTGAGCCGCCGATCACGCCCAGTTCGGCGCGCGGAGCACCGGTTCCCTGATCGATCGTCATCGTTCGTACCCTTCCTCGGGGAGGCGTCCCGGCCACTCTAGGGTCCACGCGGCGGCACCGGTCCTTACGGTTCCGGGACGGCGGGCGGGGCCGGATGGCCGCGGGCCGACGGGGTGGTCCGGGGCGGCCGAGCGGGTGACCTGCCGGACGTGTCGGCGGCGACGCGCCCCACCCGGCGTGCGTCGGTGGGTGTGCGCCGCCTCCGGGCGGTGCACGCCCTGTTCCCGAAGCTGAGAGCCGCCGATGCCTCCCACCGTTCGTCTTCGCCGCCTCGTCCCCGCCGCCCTGTGCGTGCTCGCCGTGGCCCTCACCGCTCCCGCGGCCCAGGCCGCTCCCCCGGGCCGCGGCCCGGGCACCGACCCCGGCCGGGGGTACGACGGAGGGAGGTACGACTGGGAGAGCGTGGCGGCCTGCGAGAGCAGCGGCAACTGGCACGTCAACAGCGGCAACGGCTACTTCGGCGGCCTCCAGTTCGACACCCCCACCTGGCGCGACAACGGCGGCCTCGCCTACGCACCGCGCGCCGACCTCGCCAGCCGCGAGGAGCAGATCGCGGTGGCCCAGCACCTCGCCGGGCGGCGCGGCCTCTCCCCCTGGCCCGCCTGCGGCGCCCGCGCCACCCGCGGCCACGACCGCGAGCGCGACGCGGCCCTTCCCCCGCCGCCCGCACCCGCACCCGCGCCCGCGCCTGCCGCTGACGGCGCCGGCGCCGGCGCCGAGGCCGGCGACGGCGGGTGGACGGTCCGCGAGGGCGACACCCTGGGCGACATCGCCGAAACCCTGCGCGTGCCCGGCGGCTGGCCGGCCCTCTACGCGCTCAACCGCGCCGCCATCGGCGACGACCCCGACCTCATCCAGCCGGGCACCGCGCTGCGCCTGCCGTCCTGAACCCGGCTCCCGCACAGCAGTCGGGCCCCCCCCCGGCCCCCGCCCCGCGGGGGGGGGCGCACCCCCCCGTCGGCCCCGCAACGCCCGAGCGCCCGCTCCCCGGGATTCAGGTCAGCGGCCGATCGGCGTCACGACTGCGATGAGCTGTGGAGCATAGGAGATTCGAACTCCTGACATCTGCCTTGCAAAGGCAGCGCTCTACCAACTGAGCTAATGCCCCTCGACGGCACCGCGGGTGCCGACGGGCACTAGCGTACCGGGTTCCGGCGCCGTTCCCGGCGCCCTCCCCCCGGGCCGACCGGACCTGCCGCCGAGGCGGCGTCCGGGCGGTGCCTGGGATCCGGCCGATCCGGTCGGGTGACCGGGCCGGCCGGCCCTGGAGGCGCGGTGAAGCACCTCCGAAGATCGTTGATCGTCGGATCGTCCGGGCTCAGCGACCGGCCGGAACCGGGTCGGTGGCCTCGGTCCACAGGTCCTGCTCGGCGCGGTCCGCCTGGACCTGACGGTAGACAAAGAAGCCGCCGAGGGCGACCAGGGCGACCAGGAGAAGCTTCTTCACCGCGGGACCTCGTCCTTCTTGCGTTGGCGGACTCAAGAGCCGGTGCTCCGGCCGGACTGACCGGGCCGACGAGTCCAGATGTGTTTCGATCGCGAACGGGCTGCCGGGTGCCAGACTGCCCTTGCGGCCGATGATACACACCAGTGTCCCAATCGTGACCAGCCACCGCTGCGGCCAACCCGGCGGTCCGGGCCGAGGATTGACGCCGCACCTCCTGCCGTACGGCCGACCCTCCCCGGCCGGGCCCTACGGCGTGCCCGGCGGGGCGCAGGACGGGTGGTCCGACGAGCGGTCGGACGGGCGGTTCGACGGCGTCACCACCACGGCCTTCCCGCCCGCCAGGTCGACCTTCGTCCGGGGCGGCGCCCCCTCGCCCTCCTCGTCGCGCAGCATCAGGGTCGTGCCGCGTTCGTCCAGCTCGTGCTGCTTGCCGGCGGCGAACTGCGCGTGCAGCTGCTCGAAGCCGGTGGCCGAGATCTGCCCCTCCCGGCCGGTCCCCCGCCACGGCACCCAGCGTGACCGGCGCGCCCGCAGCGCGAGCTGGTCGACCACCGCGAGCACCACCAGGGCGCAGACCAGTCCGGGGATGCTCATCGCCCAGAAGACCGCCATGTCGTCACCATCCCTCCACACGTTCCCTCCCCGGAGAACAGCCCGGCGGGACGCGCGGTTCCCGCAACGGCGGGGGAAACGTCGAAGGGCCCGGAGTGAATCACTCCGGGCCCTTCGCGGTGGTGGGCCTAACAGGACTTGAACCTGTGGCCTCTTCCTTATCAGGGAAGCGCTCTAACCGTCTGAGCTATAGGCCCTTGCCGCACTGAAAGATTAGCGGACCGATGGCCGATCTCCCAAATCCGGGCCGACGGGGTTCCCGGCGGGCACCCCGCCGACCAGCGGCGGCGCTCCGGCGGCCGGGCGCAGCAGCCATTCCTCGCGGGTCGCCGGGAGGCCGGCCGAGCCCTCCTCGGTGCTGCGGACGGCGAGGATCTGGTTGATCCCGATCCGGTTCTCCTCGAAGGCGAGCGCGCTGGCGGCCATGTACAGCCGCCAGACCCGGGCCCGGCCGCGGCCGACCAGCCGGACCGCCTCGCTCCAGTGCGCCTCCAGGTTGGCCACCCATTCGCGCAGGGTCAGCCCGTAGTGCTCGCGCAGCGACTCGACGTCCCGGACCTCGAAGCCGGCCTCCTCCAGCCGGGCCACGGTGGAACCGACGGGGGAGAGCTCGCCGTCGGGGAAGACGTAGCGGTCGATGAAGGGGCTGGTGCGGTGCGGCTCACCGGGGCGGTCGGGGCGGCGGGCGATCTGGTGGTTGAGCAGCCGGCCGCCGGGCACCAGCAGCCGGTGCAGGCCCTCGGCGTAGACCCGGTACTGCTCGGAGCCGACGTGCTCGGCCATCCCGACGCTGGAGATCGCGTCGAACGGGCCGTCGACGATCTCCCGGTAGTCCTGGAGCCGGACCTCCACCCGCCCGGCCAGGCCGGCCTCCTCGACCCGCCGGCGGGCCAGCGCGACCTGCTCCCGCGAGATGGAGACACCGACCGCGGTGACGCCGTAGTGCTCGGCCGCGTGCAGCAGCAGCGAGCCCCAGCCGCAGCCGACGTCCAGCAGGCGCATCCCGGGCCGGAGGCCGAGCTTGCGGCAGATCAGGTCGAGCTTGGCCTCCTGGGCGGCCTCCAGGCTCTTGGCCTCCGGGGTCCAGTAGGCGCACGAGTAGACCATGGAGGAGCCCAGGACGAGCCCGTAGAAGTCGTTTCCGACGTCGTAGTGGTGGCTGATGGCCGCGCGGTCCCGGCTGCGGCTGTGCAGCCGCCCGCGGGCCCTGCGGACCTCCTCCTGGGGCGGCGTGGGCTCGGGGCCGAGCGCCCCGGCCCGCAGCGCGGCCGCGAGGACGCGGCGCCCGCCGGCGCCGAGCACGTCCCGCGGGCCGAGGTCGAGGCGGCGGATCTCCGGCCGCTCGACGAACCGGGCGACGGCCGAGAGCACCTCGTAGAGGTCGGTGCCGGGGGCGATCTCCAGGTCCCCCGCGACGTACGCCCGGGCCAGGCCCAGCTCGCCCGGCTGCCAGAGCAGGCGGCGCAGCGCCCGCCGGTTGCGCAGGACGACCGTGGGGGCTCCCGGCGGCCCGGCGACGCTGCCGTCCCAGGCCTGGACCCGCAGCGGTACCGGAACCCCCAACAGCCCGTCCAGGGCCTCGACCAGTTGACCTGCGAGCTTCGCCACCGCGCGCCTCCGTCCAGCCGTCCTGCGGAACGTTTCCTGACCCGGTCGGGCGGACCGGGGGCGGCCTGCGGCACTCCCAGGCGTGGACCGGGCGCCACCCAGCTAATCCCACCGCGGCCGGCCCGCTCCCGGGCGGCACGCCGCGGGCGGCCGGCTGTCACCCGAAATGCCGACGGGCCCCGCAGGCTGCAACAGCCTGCGGGGCCCGTCCATTCCGTCCGTGGACGGCGAACTGACCAGGGGTCAGGATCCGACCGGGGTCAGTCCTCCTCGGCCAGGGTCAGCTCGACGCCGCCGGTGAAGCCGGCCGCCGCGTTGTAGATGAACGCCGAGAGCGTGGACAGCGCCGTCAGCAGGACGACGTCGACCACGGCGATCAGCGAGGTGAAGGTCATCACCTTGCCGAAGCCCACGTAGTCCATCAGGTTGAGGCCGCCGGTGCTGTCCGAACCGGTGACGTCCTTGAGGGTCTTGGTCAGCGAGTCGAAGACGCCGAGCGAGTCCAGCGTCATCCACAGCACCGCCGCGGCCACGATGATGATGATCCCGACGGCCAGCGACAGCAGGAAGCTGACCTTCATCACCGACCACGGGTCCACCTTGGTCACCCGCAGCCGGGCCTTGCGGGTCCGGCCGAGGCCGACACCGGCGGCCGCCGGTGGGGCGGCCGGGGCCGGCCGGCGCGCCGTGCCCGGGACGGGCGTGCCGCCGGGCGGGGTGTTGCCGCTGGTCCGGGTCCCCCGGGCCGGGGTCGGCTGCCCCTTGGCATAGGTGGTCGGCTGCGAGAATCCGCTCGCGCCCGGCGCCGGGGCCCCCGGCGGCGGGGGCGTCTGTCCGCCGTAGGTCGCGCCGCCCTGTCCCGCTCCGCCGACCGGTGGCATCAGCGAGGTGGACGCGGCCGAGTGCTCGGCCGGCGGCTGCGGCGCGCCGTACCCACCCCCGCCCTGCGCGCCCGGACGGCCGCCGGAGGGTCCTCCCGCAGCACCCGTGGCTCCACTCACCTGGTCCTCCCGCACTTCCCACCAGGACGGCGGCACCGCCCTGCTTCGTCACTCGTCATCCAGCGCCCGGCGGGATTGCCCGGAACTGGTGGGCGGCCGGTGCCGCCACGCCCCTCTATCAGGACGCGACGGCACCGGCCCGTGGTTCGGTTCAGACCTCGGCGTCGCCGCCGGCCGTCGTCTCCGCACCCTCAGCCGTTTCGGTGGAAGCGGTGTCCGCGACCTCGTCCTCCACCGTCTCCTCGTCCTCGGCTTCCGCGTTGCGGGCCATGCCCACGACCGCGTCGCGCTTACCGAGGTTGATCAGTTGGACGCCCATGGTGTCACGTCCGGTTTCACGAACTTCGGAAACCCTTGTGCGGATCACCCCACCCGACAGGGTGATCGCCATGATCTCGTCGGTGTCGTCGACCACGAGCGCGCCGACCAGCGAGCCCCGGCCCTCGACGATCTTCGCCGCCTTGGTGCCGTAGCCGCCACGCCCCTGGACACGGTACTCGTCCACGGCCGTGCGCTTGGCGTACCCGCCGTCGGTGGCGGTGAACACGTACGTTCCCGGGCGGACGACGTTCATCGAGAGCATTTCGTCGTCCTCGCGGAAGGCCATGCCCTTGACGCCGGAGGTGGCGCGGCCGGTGGGCCGCAGCGCGTCGTCGGTCGCGGTGAAGCGGATCGACTGGGCCTTCTTGGAGACCAGCAGCAGGTCGTCCTCGGCGGAGACCAGCTCGGCGCCGATCAGCTCGTCGTCCTGGCCCTCCTCGTCCTGGCGCAGGTTGATCGCGATCAGGCCGCCGGAGCGCGGGGAGTCGTAGTCCTTCAGCGCGGACTTCTTCACCAGGCCGGCCCGGGTGGCGAGGACCAGGTAGGGCTTGTCCTCGTAGGTGCGCACAGCCATCACCTGGGCGATGTGCTCCTCCGGCTGGAAGGCCAGCAGGTTGGCCACGTGCTGGCCGCGGGCGTCGCGCCCGGCGTCCGGGAGCTCGTAGCCCTTGGCGCGGTAGACCCGGCCCTTGTTGGTGAAGAACAGGATCCAGTTGTGCGTCGTCGTCACGAAGAAGTGGTCGACGATGTCGTCCTGCTTGAGCTGCGCTCCGCGCACGCCCTTGCCGCCGCGCTTCTGCGAGCGGTAGAGGTCGGAGCGGGTCCGCTTGACGTAGCCGCCACGGGTGATCGTGACGACGATGTCCTCCTCGGCGATGAGGTCCTCGATCGAGAGGTCGCCGTCGGACGGGATGAGGGTGGAGCGCCGCTCGTCGCCGTACTTCTCGACGATCGCGGTGAGCTCCTCGGAGATGATCTCCCGCTGGCGGGTCGGCGAGGCCAGGATCGCGTTGTACTCGTCGATCTTGCGCTGCAGCTCGTCGTGCTCGTCCATGATCCGCTGGCGCTCCAGGGCGGCCAGGCGGCGCAGCTGCATCTCCAGGATGGCGTTGGCCTGGAGCTCGTCGATGGAGAGCAGCCCCATCAGGCCGGTGCGGGCCGCGTCGGCGCTCGCCGAGGCCCGGATCAGCGCGATGACCTCGTCGATCATGTCCAGGGCGCGCAGCAGGGCGCGCAGGATGTGGGCGCGCTCCTCGGCCTTGCGCAGCCGGAAGGTGGTGCGCCGGACGATGACCTCGACCTGGTGGTTGACCCAGTGCCGGATGAAGGCGTCCAGCGACAGCGTGCGCGGCACGCCGTCGACCAGGGCCAGCATGTTGGCGCCGAAGTTGGTCTGCAGCTCGGTGTGCTTGTAGAGGTTGTTCAGCACGACCTTGGCGACGGCGTCGCGCTTGAGCACGACCACCAGGCGGGTACCGGTGCGGGACGAGGACTCGTCGCGGACGTCGGCGATGCCGGCGACCCTGCCGTCCTTGACCAGGTCGGCGATCTTCAGCGCGAGGTTGTCCGGGTTGACCTGGTACGGCAGCTCGGTGATCACCAGGCACTGGCGGCCCTGGATCTCCTCGACCTCGACCACGGCGCGCATGGTGATCGAGCCGCGGCCGGTGCGGTAGGCGTCGTCGATCCCGCGGTGGCCGACGATCAGCGCGCCGGTGGGGAAGTCGGGGCCCTTGATCCGCTCGATCAGGGCTTCGAGCAGCTCCTCGTTGGAGGCGTCCGGGTGCTCAAGCGCCCAGAGCGCGCCGGAGGCGACCTCGCGCAGGTTGTGCGGCGGGATGTTGGTGGCCATGCCGACCGCGATGCCGGTGGCACCGTTGACCAGCAGGTTGGGGATGCGCGCCGGCAGGACGGTCGGCTCCTGCGAGCGGCCGTCGTAGTTGGACGCGAAGTCGACGGTGCCCTCGTCGATGTCGCGCATCATCTCCATGGCGAGCGGCATCATCTTGCACTCGGTGTAGCGCATGGCCGCGGCCGGGTCGTTGCCCGGGGAGCCGAAGTTGCCGTTGCCGTCCACCAGCGGCATCCGCAGCGACCACGGCTGGGCCAGGCGGACGACGGTGTCGTAGATGGAGGTGTCACCGTGCGGGTGGTAGTTGCCCATGACGTCGCCGACGACGCGGGCGCACTTGTAGTAGCCCTTCTCGGGGCGATACCCGCCGTCGTACATCGCGTAGAGCACGCGCCGGTGCACCGGCTTGAGCCCGTCGCGGACCTCGGGGAGCGCCCGGCTGACGATCACGCTCATCGCGTAGTCGAGGTACGAGCGCTGCATCTCGGTCTCGAGCTCGACCGGCTCGATCCGCATGGTCACCTGGGCGGTGGCCTCGGCGGCTGTGGGGGTCTCGGGCTGTTCGCCTTCGGGACGGTTGTCGTCGACCACTGGTGGTCAGTTTCCTTTCACGCGGACTGGTACGTGCTTCGCTGCCGGTCGGGCGGCGTCACACGTCCAGGAAGCGGACGTCCTTGGCGTTGCGCTGGATGAAGGAGCGGCGTGCCTCGACGTCCTCGCCCATCAGCACGGAGAACAGCTCGTCGGCGCGGGCGGCGTCCTCCAGGGTGACCTGGAGGAGCAGCCGGTGCTCGGCGTCCATGGTGGTGACCCGGAGCTCCTCGGCGTTCATCTCGCCGAGACCCTTGAAGCGCTGGATCGCGTCGTCCTTGGGGAGCCGGCGCCCGGCCTCGACCCCGGCCGCGATCAGCGCGTCGCGCTCGCGGTCGGAGTAGGCGTACTCGAAGTCGTCCTTGCCCCACTTGATCTTGTACAGCGGCGGCATGGCGAGGTAGACGTACCCGGACTCGACCAGCGGCCGCATGAAGCGGAACAGCAGGGTGAGCAGCAGGGTGCGGATGTGCTGACCGTCGACGTCGGCGTCCGCCATCAGGACGATCTTGTGATAGCGGAGCTTGGACTCGTCGTAGTCCTCCTGGATGCCGCAGCCGAAGGCCGAGATGAGCGCCTGGACCTCGGTGTTCTGCAGCACCTTGTCGATCCGGGCCTTCTCGACGTTCAGGATCTTGCCGCGGATCGGCAGGATGGCCTGGGTGCGCGGGTCGCGGCCCTGCTTGGCCGAGCCGCCGGCGGAGTCACCCTCGACGATGAAGATCTCGCACTCGGCCGGGTCCTTGGACTGGCAGTCGGAGAGCTTGCCCGGCAGCGAGGCGGACTCCAGCAGGCCCTTGCGGCGGGTGAGGTCGCGGGCCTTGCGGGCGGCGACGCGCGCGGTGGCGGCCTGGATGGACTTGCGGATGATGTCCGAGGCCTCGTTGGGGTTGCGGTCCAACCAGTCGTTGAGGTGCTCGTGGACGACCTTCTGGACGAAGGTCTTCGCCTCGGTGTTGCCGAGCTTGTCCTTGGTCTGGCCCTCGAACTGCGGCTCGCCGAGCTTGACCGAGATGATCGCGGTCAGACCCTCGCGGATGTCCTCGCCGGAGAGGTTGTCGTCCTTCTCCCGGAGCAGCTTCTTGTCCCGCGCGTAGCGGTTGACCAGGCCGGTCAGCGCCGCGCGGAAGCCCTCCTCGTGGGTACCGCCGCCGTGCGTGTGGATGGTGTTGGCGAAGCTGTAGACCCCCTCGGTGTAGGAGGAGTTCCACTGCATCGCGATCTCCACCGAGATCGCCCTGTCCTTGTCCTCCGCCTCGAAGTCGATCACCGAGGGGTGGATCACCTCGCCCTTGCGGGAGTTGAGGTGGGCGACGAAGTCGGCGATGCCGCCGTCGTACTTGTACGTGACGGTGAGCGGCTTGCCCTCCTCGTCCACGTGCTCGGGGCGCTCGTCGGTGAGCGAGATGGAGAGGCCCTTGTTGAGGAAGGCCATCTCCTGGAAGCGCCGGGACAGCGTCTCGAAGGAGTAGACCGTGGTCTCGAAGATCTCCGGGTCGGCCCAGAAGGTGACGGTCGTGCCGGTCTGCTCGGAGCCCTCGTGCGTGGCCAGCGGAGCGGTCGGCGCACCGGCCTTGTAGTCCTGGGTGAAGCGCGAGCCGTCGCGGTGGATCTCCACCGACAGGCGGGTGGACAGCGCGTTCACGACCGAGACGCCGACACCGTGCAGACCGCCGGAGACGGCGTAGCCGCCGCCGCCGAACTTGCCGCCGGCGTGCAGGACGGTGAGCACGACCTCGACGGCCGGCTTCTCCTGGCCGGGGACGATGTCCACCGGGATGCCGCGGCCGTTGTCGACGCAGCGGATGGCGCCGTCGGCCATGATCGTGACGTCGATGGTGTCGGCGTACCCCGCCATCGCCTCGTCGACGGAGTTGTCCACCACTTCCTGCACCAGGTGGTGCAGGCCTCGCTCGCCGGTGGAGCCGATGTACATGCCGGGGCGCTTACGGACGGCGTCGAGGCCTTCCAGCACCTGGATGTTGCTACCGGTGTAGGAAGCCTGGTCGGTCTGGTCTGGGATCTGGCTGGGGTTGCCGGAATCGGCCACGAAGCGCCCTCTCTGGCACAGCACGGGCCGCATTCCCGCCCCGTGTGGGCGGGCGTGCGACCACGGCGTTTCGACTCGGTTGCCACTAGCAACAGTGTTTGGCTCTCAGTCTACCGGTACGACTGACAGAGATGGGCGTTTGGCAGCCCTTGAAGGCAGATATGCCGCCCTGAATCCCCTCTGGACATGTCCCGATACTCGCCCCGGGGGCCCAGAGCGCCTGGAAGGGCTGTCAGGGATTCCGGAAGATCGCGGTCCGCTCCGCGCCCCCGGCGACGGGCCGGCAACCCGGTCAGCCCCAGGTGTCGCCCGGCCCCTTGCTCCCCGGAGCGCGCAGCCGGCCGTAGCCGCGGGCGGGCGCCGCCGGGCCCAGCACCTTGATGGTGCGGACCGTGCCGTGGCCCAGCTCGTGGTTCAGACGGGCTACCAACTGTCTTGCCAGCCACCGCAGTTGGGTGGCCCATGCGGTGGAGTCGCACTGCACGGTGAGCACCGCGGCGGTGTCGTCGTAGGAGGAGGGGTGGCAGTGCGCGGCGATGTCCGGGCCGACGATCTGGGGCCAACGGCCCATCACCCCGCCGACCGCGGCCGAGGACTCCCAGCCCCGTTCGGTCAGCAGCCGGTTCAGCGCCGCCCCCAGCGGGACCGGGTCACGGCCGTCCGACCGGGCTCCGCTGCGCAGGCCGTGCCGCTTCGCCTCGCGCTTCTCCCGGACCTGCTCGCCGCGCTGCCGCGCCTGGGCCCGGGCCGCCCGCAGCGCGGAGCGGGCGAGGTCGGCGCCGGTCGGCGCCGGGTCGCCCGGCCGGGGGGAGTGCTCCGCCGGCTCGCTCACGGCGATCTCCTTTCCCCAGCCTGTGGACAACGGTCGCGGACGCGCGCCGGTGAGCCGTCCAGCCTACGGGAGTGCCCGGACGGCGATTGCGAAGGTGCGGGGGGAGTCAGGCGTCGATCCGGCGGACGGCGCCGTCGGCGACCGCGAACCGGGCGCCGGCCAGCGTCTTCGGCACGTCCTCGGCGACCGCCGCGGTGACCAGCACCTGCTCGCCGCCGGCCACCAGTTCGGCCAGCCGGTCCCGGCGGGCCGCGTCCAGCTCGGCGAACACGTCGTCCAGGATCAGCACCGGCTCGCCGCCGTCGGCGCGCAGCAGCTCGTACGAGGCCAGCCGCAGCGCCAGCGCGAACGACCAGGACTCGCCGTGGCTCGCGTAGCCCTTGGCGGGCAGCGGGCCGAGGCTGAGCACCAGCTCGTCGCGGTGCGGGCCGACCAGGGTGATGCCCCGGTCCACCTCCTGCTTGCGGACCGCCTGCAACGCGTTCAGCAGCTGCTCCTCGGCCTGCTCGCGGCTGGTCGGCAGCCCGCCCTCGAAGGAGCTGCGGTACTCCAGGACGGTGTCGCCACCGCCCGGGGCCAGCTGCCCGTACGCGGCCGCCACCAACGGCTGGAGGGAAGCCACCAGCTGGATCCGGAAGGCCGTCAACTCGGCTCCGGCCCTTGCCAGATGGCCGTCCCAGACCTCCAGGGTGGAGAGGTCGGCGCCCTTGCCGCCACCGGCCCGGCGGGCCATCGCGGCGGTCTTCAGCAGGGCGTTGCGCTGCTTGAGGACCCTCTCGTAGTCCTGTCGGACCCCGGCCAGCCGGGGGGCCCGGGCGGTCAGCAGCTCGTCCAGGAAACGGCGGCGCTCACCCGGGTCGCCCTTGACCAGGCTGAGGTCCTCGGGCGCGAACAGGACGGTCCGCAGCAGGCCCAGCACGTCGCGCGGGCGGACGTTGTCGGAGCGGTTGATCCGGGCCCGGTTGGCCTTGCCCGGGGTCAGCTCCAGCTCGACCAGGGTGGTGCGGCCGCGGTCCACCACCGAGGTGCGGACCACCGCCCGCTCGGCGCCCAGCCGGATCAGTGGGGCGTCGGTGGCGACCCGGTGGCTGCCCAGCGTGGCGACGTAGCCGACCGCCTCGACCAGGTTGGTCTTGCCCTGGCCGTTGGGCCCGACGAAGGCCGTCACGCCCGGGTCGAGGGGAACCTCGACCCGGGCGTACGACCGGAAGTCGGCGAGCGACAGATGCGCGACGTGCATGGCTGTGGACTGCGCTCGCCTTCTGGGGAGGTGCGGGTTACTTGGACTCGACCGCGTGGCCGCCGAACTGGTTGCGCAGCGCGGCGATCATCTTCATCTGCGGCGAGTCGTCCTGGCGGGAGGCGAAGCGGGCGAACAGCGAGGCGGTGATCGCCGGCAGCGGCACCGCGTGGTCGATCGCGGCCTCGACGGTCCAGCGGCCCTCACCGGAGTCGGCGGCCCAGCCGCGCAGCTTCGCCAGGTGCTCGTCGTCGTCCAGCGCGCGGACGGCCAGGTCCAGCAGCCAGGAGCGGATGACGGTGCCCTCCTGCCAGCTGCGGAAGACCTCGCGCACGTCGGTGACCTCGGGGGCGGCCTCCAGCAGCTCCCAGCCCTCGGCGAACGCCTGCATCATCGCGTACTCGATGCCGTTGTGGACCATCTTGGCGAAGTGGCCGGCGCCCACGGCACCCGCGTGCACCGAGCCGAAGTCGCCCTCGGGCTTGAGCGAGTCGAACACCGGCTGGACGCGGGCCACGTGCTCGGCGTCGCCGCCGTACATCAGGGCGTAGCCGTTCTCCAGGCCCCAGACGCCGCCGGAGACGCCGCAGTCGACGAAGCCGATGCCCTTGGCGGCCAGCGCCTCGGCGTGCTTGATGTCGTCGGTCCAGCGGGAGTTGCCGCCGTCGACCACCACGTCGCCGGGGGAGAGCAGCTCGGCGAGTTCGTCGACGGTCGCCTGGGTGGCGGCGCCGGCCGGGACCATCACCCAGATCACCCGCGGGCCCTGAAGCTTGGCGACGAGCTCCTGGAGGCTCTCGACGTCGGAGATGTCCGGGTTGCGGTCGTAGCCGATGACGGTGTGGCCGGCGCGGCGGATCCGCTCGCGCATGTTGCCGCCCATCTTGCCGAGACCGATGAGGCCGAGCTCCATGACCAAGTCCTTACCTGTGGTGACGTGCCTGCCGGCGGCGCCGTTGCCGCACGCCCCGAGCCTACGCGCTGCGGCGGTGGCGGCTCCCTGTGGTCGGGCCGACCGGGGGAGGACGCCCACAGGCTGTGCACAGCCGGTGTGCACAGCCTGTGGGTGACGGCCTGCGGGCAGCGGCCTCGAGGTCAGCCGGAGAGGCGGACCGGCATGATCAGGTACTGGTACGCCTTGTCCTCCTCGGCGTCCACCGAGGCCTTGCCGCTGAGCAGCGCGGGCTTGGTCGGCGTGGTGAAGCTCAGCTGGGCGTAGGCGGAGTCGATGGCCTTGAGGCCCTCCTCCAGGTAGCCCGGGTTGAAGGCGATCGAGATGTCGTCGCCCTCCAGGTCGGCGTCGATCCGCTCGGTGGCCTGGGCGTCGTCGCCCGAGCCCGCCTCCAGGGTCAGCACGCCCTGCTCGAAGCTGAGCCGGACCGGGGTGTTGCGCTCGGCGACCAGCGAGACGCGCTTGAGCGCCTCCAGGAAGGGCTGGGTCTGGATCGCGGCGACGGCGCTGAACTCCGTCGGGAACAGGCTGCGGAACTTGGGGAACTCGCCCTCCAGCAGCCGCGTGGTCGTCCGGCGGCCGGCGCCCTCGAAGCCGATCAGGCCCTCGCCCGCGCCGCCCGAGGAGAGCGCGATCGAGACGTTGTCGCCGCTGCCCAGGGACTTGGCGATGTCCTGCAGCGTCTTGGCGGGCACCAGGGCGACGGCCGAGATGTCCGACTGCTCGGGCTTCCACAGCAGGTCGCGGACCGCGAAGCGGTAGCGGTCGGTGGCGGCCAGGGTGATCCGGTCGCCCTCGATCTCGACCCGGACACCGGTGAGCACCGGGAGGGTGTCGTCGCGGCCGGCGGCCACCGCGGCCTGGCTGACCGCGGAGGCGAACACGTCGCCCGAGACGGTGCCCGTGGCGGTCGGCATCTGGGGCAGCGCCGGGTACTCGTCCACCGGGAGGGTGGGGAGGGTGAATCGGGAACTGCCGCAGACCACGCTGACCCGCTGGCCGTCGGTGGAGATCTCCACCGGCCGGTTCGGCAGGTTGCGCGAGATGTCGTTCAGCAGCCGACCGGAGACCAGGACGGTGCCGGCCTCCTCGATGTCGGCCTCCAGCTCGACCCGGGCCGAGACCTCGTAGTCGAAGCCGGACAGCGCCAGGCTGCCGTCCTGTGCCGTCAGCAGCAGGCCGGCCAGCACCGGCACCGGCGGCCGTGCCGGGAGGCTGCGGGCAGCCCAGGCCACCGCCTCCGCGAGGACGTCACGCTCCACCCGGAACTTCACCGGTAACCGCCTCCTGGATCGAGCGCTCCCGCTCGCACTCTGGTTCGTCTGATCATGATCGTCGGTCGGGCTGTCCACCGAGCTGTGCCACTCCGCTTCCAGTCGCCGAGGACAGTCTGACGTACTCCGCCGACAGACGGGGCAGACGGGCGGAAGCAAGCCGAACAGATGTCGGGGCGCGGTTGTCCACAGATTCGGGGCCCACCCACTTTCAAGCGAGTCGATGGGTCTAAATGTGTAGTGGTAGTAGTAGGGCCTGTGGAAACCGTGGATAACCCCGTTTCCCCAGGTCAGACCCACTTTTTTGTCCACAGCGGGTGTGGACGGCGGCTGTGGACGAACACGCGGTGCTGTGGACAGCGGAGCGTTACCCACAGGGCACGCTGGGTATCCACAGGTTATCCCCAGGGCTGTCCCCAGATCCGG
Organism: Kitasatospora sp. NPDC088264; assembly: GCF_040685715.1. Lineage (NCBI taxonomy): Bacteria > Bacillati > Actinomycetota > Actinomycetes > Kitasatosporales > Streptomycetaceae > Kitasatospora > Kitasatospora sp. NPDC088264. The sequence goes on along the minus strand of NZ_JBFBIR010000002.1, from coordinate 291,636 downwards.
GCCCGGTTATCCACGGGTGTCGGTCAACTTTACGTGACGCCTTTCACACCAGGGCATGAACGCCGCCCCACGCTTGTCGAACTGTGGATCATGCTGTGGACAACCTGGGGATAACCGCCCCTCCCCTGGGGACAACCGGTGGACAACCCGGATGGCCCATTGGCGACCCGTCAATTGTCCACACCCTGTGGATAACGGTTGTGCACAAGTCCACAGGCACCTGACCTGCGCGGAAGAGCGTAGCGGCGACACGCCTGTGGACGAATTCTGGATAACTTCGGACGCCCCGGCCTGTGGACTACGGGGAAGGTGCCCGCCCTGTGGACAACTGCCCTGCGCGGCCCCGGTTTTCGAATCACCGGTCAGATGTTCGGCGCGGGCTGTGGACTGGCGCAACGTCCGTCGACGGCATCTCTGCCCAGCCGGCGCCCGAGGCACACCTGCGGACATGAGAAAAGGGCGTCAGGATCGCTCCTGACGCCCTTTCCGGCCACCTCGGCGCCGGATCCGGCCCCGGCCCGCCACCGGCCCTGCGGCTAGCTCTTGATGCGGTTGGTCAGCTCGGTGACCTGGTTGTAGATCGACCGGCGCTCGGCCATCAGCGAGCGGATCTTGCGGTCCGCGTGCATCACCGTGGTGTGGTCGCGGCCGCCGAACTGCGCGCCGATCTTCGGCAGCGAGAGGTCGGTCAGCTCCCGGCAGAGGTACATGGCGATCTGACGGGCCGTCACCAGGACGCGGCTGCGCGAGGATCCGCAGAGGTCGTCCACACCCAGCCCGAAGTACGCGGCGGTCTGCTGCATGATGACCTGCGCGGTGATCTCCGGCCCGGCGTCCTCGTCCCCGCCCGGGATCAGGTCCTTGAGGACGATCCCGGCCAACTCCAGGTCCACCGGCGCCCGGTTGAGGTTGGCGAAGGCGGTGACCCGGATCAGGGCGCCCTCCAACTCCCGGATGTTGCGGGTGATCCGGGACGCGATGAACTCCAACACGTCGGCCGGGGCGTTGAGTTGCTCCTGGATCGCCTTCTTGCGCAGGATCGCGATCCGGGTCTCCAGCTCCGGCGGGGTGACGTCGGTGATCAGGCCCCACTCGAAGCGGTTGCGCAGCCGGTCCTCCAGCGTGGTCAGCAGCTTGGGCGGCCGGTCCGAGGAGAGCACGATCTGCTTGTTCGCGTTGTGCAGGGTGTTGAAGGTGTGGAAGAACTCCTCCTGCGTGGACTCCTTGCTCGCGAGGAACTGGATGTCGTCCACGAGCAGGATGTCCATGTCCCGGTAGCGCCGGCGGAAGGTGTCCGCCTTGCCGTCCCGGATCGAGTTGATGAACTCGTTGGTGAACTCCTCCGAGGACACGTAGCGCACCCGGGTGCCCGGGAAGAGGCTGCGCGAGTAGTGCCCGATGGCGTGCAGCAGGTGGGTCTTGCCCAGCCCGGACTCGCCGTAGATGAAGAGCGGGTTGTACGCCTTGGCCGGGGCCTCGGCGACCGCCACCGCCGCCGCGTGCGCGAAGCGGTTGCTGGCGCCGATGACGAAGGTGTCGAAGAGGTACTTGGGGTTCAGCCGGGCGGCCGGCTCGTCCTTGCGGGAGCCGCCGCCCGGCGGGGCGCCGGGCGGGGCGGGCACGCCGGGGACGGCCGGGCGTTCGGTGGCGCGCTCCGGCGCGTTCTTGTCCGCGGGACGGCCGCCGGCCGGGCGTGAGCCGGGGGCGCGGCGGCCGGCGCCGGCGCGGGGCTGCTCGTTCGGGCCGGGGCCGTAGGCGCCGCCGAACAGGTCGCCCTGGGTGGTCGCGGGCGGGCCGGGCATCGGGCGCGGCGCCGGCCGGGACGGCTCGTCGGCCTCGCGGTAGCCGGGGGGCTGCTCCTGGTAGCCGCCGCCCTGCTCGGGGTAGCCGCCCTGTTCCTGGTACCCGTTCTGGTCGGGGTAGCCGCCGCCCTGCTCCGGGTAGCCACCCTGCTCGGGGTAGCCGGGCCAGGCCGGGCCGGCCGCCGGGCCGCCGTACGGCGCGGGGCGCTGCTCGTAGCCGCCGGTGTCGTAGCGGGGCCGGTCGTAGTCCTGCTCGTACGGCTGCTGGTAGTCCTGGCCGCCGTAGCCGCCGGCATCCTCCCCGGTCGGGCCGGGGTACGGCTCGGCCGGGGCCTGGGCGGCGGGTGCGGGGGTGGTCGGGACGGCGTTGGCGTCGACCATCACGGCGATCCGCACCGGGCGGCTGAGCTCGCGGCTGAGGGCCTCGGTGAGCTGCGGCAGCAGCCGGCCCTCCAGCACCTGCTTGGCCCGCTCGTTGGGGGTCGCCAGCAGGGCGGTGTCGTGCATCATCCACATCGGCTGGGTGCGCTGCACCCACTGCTTGTCCATCTCCCCGACGTCCGGGTCGCTGACCAGCCGCTCGACGACTCTCGCCCAGACCGGGACGAGGTCGCTGTTGACATCAGCCACTGGTGCACGCTTTCTCGGTTCCCCGCGGCTCCAGCAGGGGGTGGTGGATCAGGAGACTGTGGATCGGCGGGTCCGTCTCCGGCGGACCGACCCCACGAGGAAGAACACGAAGAACAAACCAGACAAGTCCTGCAACGGTAGTCAGCGAACAGAGCCGGATCAAGTCGTTGTCCACAGGCTGTGGGCGAAGGGGACTCCGGGCACCCTCTGGGGGGGCCGCTCGAAAAAGCTGGTTTGACCCTCGTGCCCCGTCCCGCGTACCGTAACCAGGTCGAGTTGTCGATGGCCGCTGCCGCATGTCCGCGGGTCCACCCGCTCCATAAGGCGCGCAGCACGGGCGCCGTGGATTGCCCTGAACCCCAGCCGAACTGGGGCGATGGGTCGGATTTCCGAATCAGGGGAGATCACGCGGACGCACGGTGACGGCCAAGCGATCCCCCGTCATCCTACGATTCACCTCAGGAGCCCCCGAGTGAGCAAGCGCACCTTCCAGCCGAACAACCGTCGTCGCGCGAAGACCCACGGCTTCCGGCTGCGTATGCGTACCCGCGCCGGCCGCGCCATCCTGGCTGCCCGCCGTGGCAAGGGCCGCACCAGCCTGTCCGCCTGATCCACGACAGAGTCTGTTGTGCTGCCCTCCGAGAATCGGCTGCGGCGGCGCCAGGACTTCGCGACCGCGGTGAAACGCGGTCGCCGGGCCGGCCGGCCCCTTCTGGTCGTCCATCTCAGCAGAGAAGGCGACCCCAAGGGGCAGACCGACCGGACCAGCGACTCCCGCCCGCACGTCGCCGAGGGGACTCCTTCGGCGCGTGCGGGTTTCGTCGTGAGCAAGGCCGTCGGCCCGGCGGTCGTTCGCAACCTGGTCAAGCGCCGGTTGCGGCACCTCGTTCGTGATCGTCTGTCCAGGCTGCCCGCCGGTAGCCTGATAGTGGTGCGTGCGCTGCCCCAGGCCGCGACCGCCTCGTACCAGGACCTCGAACGTGACCTGGACGCGGCGCTGAAACGGTTGCTGAAGGTGGAGTCCGCCACGACGGCGCCGACGGGAGCAGGACGATGAAGTTCCTGCTGATGGGTCTGATCAGGGTCTACCAGTGGACCATCAGCCCACTGCTCGGTCCGGTCTGCCGCTACTACCCCTCCTGCTCGCACTACGGCTACGAGGCCGTGAAGGTGCACGGGGCGGTCAAGGGCGGCGGACTGACCGTGTGGCGCATCCTGCGCTGCAATCCGTGGACGCCCGGCGGGGTCGATCACGTTCCGCCGCGTAAGCATCCGGTGTGGCACCGGCGGCTGCGAGACTGGCTGAGCAGCCGGTCCGCCACCGGACAGCCGGTGACCACGACCCCCGCCGGTCCGGACCCCGAGGGCCCGGCGACCATTGGCCCCGAGGGGCCAATCCACATGTCCAAGGAGCCTGACCGGTGACCTTCTCCTTCCTGAATCCCCTGTACACAGCGGTGTCCTGGATCATCGTCCAGTTCCACTCGCTGTACAGCAACATCTTCGACCCGGACGGTGGCTGGGCCTGGGGTCTGGCCATCGCCTCGATGGTGGTCGTCATCCGGATCTGCCTGATCCCGCTCTTCGTGAAGCAGATCAAGGCGACCCGGGCCATGCAGGCGATCCAGCCGAAGATGAAGGCCATCCAGGAGCGCTACAAGAACGACAAGCAGCGCCAGTCCGAAGAGATGATGAAGCTGTACAAGGAGGCGGGTACCAACCCGTTCTCCAGCTGCCTTCCCATCATCGTGCAGGCGCCGTTCTTCACCGCCCTCTACGGCGTGCTCGCCAAGGTCGCCAAGAGCGAGCCGATCGGCGTCATCCACGGCGACCTGCTGCTGAGCGCCGGCAAGGCGCACATCTTCGGTGCCCCGCTCTCCGCGACCTTCGTCAGCAGCCACGAGACCAGCGTCAAGATCGTCACCGCGGTGATGATCATCATGATGTCGCTGTCGCAGTTCATCACCCAGCGCCAGCTGATGACCAAGAACGTCGACCTCACGGTCAAGACGCCGTTCATGCAGCAGCAGAAGATGCTGATGTACGTCTTCCCGGTGATGTTCGCCGTGATGGGCATCAACTTCCCCGTCGGTGTCCTGGTCTACTGGCTGACCACCAACGTCTGGTCGATGGGCCAGCAGCTGATCGTCATCCACAACAACCCGACCCCGGGCAGCAAGGCGTGGGACGAGCGGCAGGTCCGTCTGAAGAAGGCCGGCCGGCTGAACCCGGACGGTTCGGAGATCAAGGGCGCGCTCTGGGGCCTGCTGCCCCCGTCCAAGTCGACCCTCGACGCCGCCTCGGCGGCGGCCGCCGTGGTCGAGGAGTCGGCGCAGGCGCGCCGCCAGCAGCCCCGCAAGCAGACCAAGGCGCAGCGCCAGCAGAGCGGTGCCGGTCAGCAGACCGCCGACCTGACCAAGGACACCGAGGCCCCGGCCGAGGAGCCCGCCGACACCGTCCCGGCCGACTCCGGTGCCAAGCCGGCGGCCGCCCAGCAGGGCCCGGCCAAGCCCGGCGCGGCCAAGCCGGGCACCGCTCGGCAGCAGCCCAAGCGTGGCGGCCAGCGGCCGAAGAAGAAGTCCTGACCGGCCCTGGACCCGTTGTGACAGCGCGCAGAGCTTCGTTCCCGGCCCACCAATCTGGGCCCATCTCCGAAGGAGTCCATCAGTGACGGAAGGCACCACCTCCGCCGTCGAGGCCGAGGCCGCCGCCAGCACCGACGAGATCGTCATCGCCCGACTGGAGCAGGAGGGCGACATCGCGGCGGACTACCTGGAGGGTCTGCTCGACATCGCCGACCTCGACGGTGACATCGACATGGACGTCGAGGGCGACCGCGCCCTGGTCTCCATCGTCGGTGAGGGCAACGACCGCGCGCTGCAGCGCCTGGTCGGCCAGGACGGCGAGGTGCTGGAGGCGCTGCAGGAGCTGACCCGGTTGGCTGTCCACCGGGAGACCGGGGAGCGCAGCCGCCTCATGCTGGACATTGCCGGCTTCCGGGCCCGCAAGCGTTCCGAGCTGGCCGCGCTCGGTGCCGAGGCCGCCGAGCAGGCGAAGAGCAGCGGCGAGCAGGTCAAGCTGCGGCCGATGACGCCCTTCGAGCGCAAGGTCGTCCACGACGCGGTCGCGGCCGCCGGTCTGCGCAGCGAGTCGGAGGGCGAGGAGCCCGAGCGGTGCGTGGTCGTGCTGCCGGTCTGAGGCCGGCGGTACGACGACCGGCCGCCGAGGCGGCCGGTGGGCTTCACCGGACGCGACCCCGTCCGCCTCGTGCGGGCGGGGTCGTCGTCCCTTCGCGGGGCGTGGGCCCGGCGCGAGATGTTTCACGTGAAACTGTGCGGAGAGCGGGTCGGTGGATCCGGGGATCGGAGAGGTCGAGATGGACACGGAGAACGCGGCCGCTGGCCGGCCGGGGGCGGACGACGTGAATCCGGCCGCTGCGGGGCCGGCCGCCGAGGCGGTCGAGGCGACCGAGGTGCCCGAGCTGGCCGAGGCCCCGGCCGTCGCCCGGGAGGTCTTCGGTGATCGTTTCGACGCCGCGGTCCGCTACACCGAGCTGCTGGCCACCGCGGGCGTGCGGCGCGGGCTGATCGGGCCGCGCGAGGTGCCCCGGCTCTGGGACCGGCACGTCCTCAACTGCGCGGTGCTCGCGGAGCTGCTGCCGGCCGGCTCCACCCTGTGCGACGTCGGCTCCGGTGCCGGCCTGCCGGGCATCCCGGTGGCGCTGGCCCGTCCGGACGTCTCGGTGACGCTGCTGGAGCCGCTGCTGCGGCGGACCACCTTCCTGGAGGAGGTCGTCCGGGAGCTGGGGCTGGAGAACGTCACGGTGCTGCGCGGCCGCGCCGAGGAGATGGTCGGCAAGCTCGCGGTGGACGTGGTGACCGCCCGGGCGGTGGCGCCGCTGGACCGGCTGGCCGGCTGGGGGATGCCGCTGCTCCGTCCGCACGGGCAGATGCTGGCGCTCAAGGGCGACAGCGCCGAGCAGGAGCTGGCCGACTCGCGGGCCGGGCTGACCAAGCTGGGTGCGGTCGAGTGGAGCGTGATCTCGGTCGGCGAGGGCACCCTGGAGACCTCGACCCGGGTGGTCCAGGTCAAGGCGGGGGAGAGCCCCGGCGGGGTGAAGGCCGCGACCCGGCGGGCGAAGGCGGCCCGGGCCGGACGGAACGCGGGCGCCCGGACCGGCGAGCGCAGCCGGGGCGGGCGGCGCCGCAGCCGCTGAGGCGGGTGACGCCGCAGCCGCTGAGGCGGGTGACGCCGGACACGCTCGACGACGGGCGGGTGGTTCCTCCTGAGGGGGGAGCCGCCCGCCCGTCGGCGTTCCGGTGGCCGTCGGGGTGACGGCCGGTCGACGGGAGGACACCGGAGTGTCGCAACGTCAGATTCCCGACATAGCGGGCATGGTGTTTCACGTGAAACGTCGCTCCTTGCTCTCGGGAATCCTCGGCCGCAGCCGGGCGGCGACTGTTGCCGCTCCGGTTTCACGTGAAACACTGACCCTCATGCAGGACTCGGAGACCATCGACCAGATCGATGACACGCCCATCGCGAGGGCTGCCCAGGCTGCGGTTCAGGCGATCGGCCGAGCGGGTGAGGGTCTTCCCCGCCCCGGCGCCACCCGGGTGATCGTGGTTGCCAACCAGAAGGGCGGGGTCGGCAAGACCACCACCACCGTCAACCTGGCCGCCTCGCTCGCCATGCACGGACTGCGCGTCCTGGTTGTCGACCTCGACCCGCAGGGCAACGCCTCCACCGCCCTCGGCATCGACCACCACGCCGAGGTGCCCTCCGTCTACGACGTCCTGGTCGAGGGCAAGCCGCTCGCCGACGTGGTGCAGCCGGTGGTGGACGTCGAGGGGCTGTTCTGCGTCCCCGCGACCATCGACCTGGCCGGCGCCGAGATCGAGCTGGTGTCGCTGGTGGCCCGGGAGAGCCGGCTCCAGCGCGCCATCGCCGCCTACGAGCAGCCGCTGGACTACGTCCTGATCGACTGTCCGCCCTCGCTGGGCCTGCTGACGGTCAACGCCCTGGTGGCCGGGCGGGAGGTGCTGATCCCGATCCAGTGCGAGTACTACGCGCTGGAGGGCCTGGGCCAGCTGCTGCGCAACGTCGAACTGGTGCGCGCGCACCTCAACCCCGCGCTGCACGTCTCGACCATCCTGCTCACCATGTACGACGCCCGGACGAGGCTGGCCGCCCAGGTCGCCGAGGAGGTCCGGACGCACTTCCCGCAGGAGGTGCTGAGCACCGCGATCCCGCGCTCGGTGCGCATCTCGGAGGCGCCCAGCTACGGTCAGACGGTCCTCACCTACGACCCGGGCTCGACCGGGGCGCTCTCCTACCTGGAGGCCGCCCGCGAGCTCGGGCTGCGCGCGGCGGGGACGGGCGGCGGCCCGCTCCTGGGGCAGCAGCGGCACGGCAGCGGTACGGGGCACGGAGCCCCGGTGGCACAGCACGGTACGACGGAGGGTCATCGGTGAGCGGTCGCAGGGGTTTGGGACGAGGGCTGGAGGCGCTGATCCGCCCCGCCGTGCCGGTGGACGGCGGGGCCGCGCCCGCACCGGCCCCGGTGGGGGCGACCGGCGCGACGTCCCCGACCTCGGTACCGACGCTGCCGACCGGCCGCGGCACGGTGGCGGCCCGGGCGGCCGCGGAGAAGCGGGCCGAGCAGGCGCAGCCGGCGCCGGCGGCCGGTGCCTTCTTCGCGGAGCTGCCGCTGGACGCGATCACGTCCAACCCGCGTCAGCCGCGTGAGGTCTTCGACGACGACAAGCTGGCCGAGCTGGTCGTCTCGATCAAGGAGGTCGGTCTGCTCCAGCCGATCGTGGTGCGCCAGGTCGCGCCCGATCGCTTCGAGCTGATCATGGGCGAGCGCCGCTGGCGCGCCTCCAAGGAGGCCGGGCTGAAGCAGATTCCGGCGATCGTCCGCGCCACCGAGGACGACAAGCTGCTGCTGGACGCCCTGCTGGAGAACTTGCACCGGGCCGAGCTGAACCCGTTGGAGGAGGCGGCCGCCTACGACCAGTTGCTGCGGGACTTCTCCTGCACCCACGACGAGCTGGCCGACCGGATCGGCCGCTCGCGTTCGCACGTCTCCAACACGCTGCGGCTGCTGAAGCTCTCGCCCACCGTGCAGAGCCGGGTCGCCGCCGGAGTGCTGACCGCCGGCCACGCCCGGGCGCTGCTCGGGGTGCCGGACGACGAGCGGCGGGAGCTGCTGGCCAAGCGGATCGTCGCGGAGGGCCTCTCGGTGCGGACCACCGAGGAGATCGTCGCGCTGATGGCCGAGGAGGAGGACCGGAAGCCGAAGCGCCAGGCGCCGAAGGCGGGCAAGCTGATCTCCCCGGCCTTCAACGATCTGGCGAGCCGGCTGTCGGACCGCTTCGACACCCGGGTCAAGGTCGAGGTGTCGCAGCGCGGCGGCAAGCTGGGCAAGGGCAAGGTGGTGCTGGAGTTCGGTTCGGTGGAGGACCTGAACCGGATCCTGGACAGCCTGGCCCCGGGCGAGGACGGTCTGCGGCTGTCGCAGGGCTGAGCCGGGCCGGGGACGACACCCGATGGGTGCATGTTCCGCGTGAGCACTGTTTCACGTGAAACATGCACCCGTCGGCGTCTGTGGGGGCATGCTCGACCGTGAAGTGGAGGAGGAGGTGCGGGGCATGGGACGCCGGATCGCTCCGCTGACCCTGGACAACCTCGCCGATCTGCCGACGACCTGCCGCTCCTGCGTGTTCTGGGAGCTGGACCCGGTCAGCGGGAAGGCGGCGGTGGAGTCCGGGAAGCCGGAGCTGGAGAAGGAGGGGTGGATCTCCGCGGTGCTGCTGGAGTGGGGGTCCTGCGGTCGGATCGTCTACGTGGACGACCAGCCGGCCGGCTTCGTGCTGTACGCGCCGCCCGCCTACGTCCCCCGGTCGCAGTCCTTCCCGACCAGTCCGGTCTCGCCGGACGCCGTCCAGCTGATGGTCAGCCGGGTGGTTCCGGGCTACCAGCGGCAGGGGCTCGGCCGGGTGCTGGTGCAGACCGTGGCCAAGGACCTGCTCGGGCGCGGGGTGCGGGCGATCGAGGCCTTCGGCTCGGCCGGTCCCGAGCCGGTCAGCTGCGTGCTGCCGGCCGACCACCTGCTCGCGGTCGGCTTCAAGACCGTCCGCTCGCATCACCGTTACCCGCGACTGCGGCTGGAGGCGCGCACCACGCTGTCCTGGCGGGGCGATGTGGAGGTGGCGCTGGAGCGGCTGCTCGGCGGGGCGCGCAAGGAGCCGGCGCTGCGGCCGTTCTGAGGCGGGTGGAAACGACGGCGGCGGGGCTCCCCGGTGTGGGGAGCCCCGCCGCCGTCGTACGGTCGACGACCGGTCGACCTAGATGAAGCCGTCCAGCTCGCGCAGCAGCGCGGCCTTCGGACGGGCACCGGTGATGGACTTCACCGGCTCGCCGCCCTTGTAGAGGATCAGGGTCGGGATCGAGATGACGCCGTACTGGGCGGCGGTCGCCTGGTTGGCGTCCACGTCCAGCTTGGCGATGGTCAGCTTGTCGCCGTGCTCGGACGCGATCTCGTCCAGGATCGGGGCGACCTGGCGGCACGGGCCGCACCAGGTGGCCCAGAAGTCGACGAGCACGGGCTTGTCGCTGTCCAGGACGTCGGCCTTGAACGTCGCGTCGGTGACGGTGGTGGTGGCGCCGGCCACGGGAACTCCTCGGGTTCGGACGGAGGGGGCTGCTGCCAGGTGAACAACGGGCGGGCCCGTTCTGTTTCGCCCTGGCCGGGGCGGGGGTGTTTCACGTGAAACGGGTGTCACACCCCCGCGGGGGTCGGTCGGTGGCGAGGGGGTCAGACCGCCACGGCGGCGGTGGCCTTGGCCTCCAGGTCGTCCAGGGCGGCGAGGTGGCGCTCGGCGTCCAGCGCGGCGGAGCAGCCGGTGCCGGAGGCCGTGATGGCCTGGCGGTAGGTGTGGTCCACGACGTCGCCGGCGCCGAACACGCCCGGGATGTTGGTCCGGGTCGAGGGCGCCTCGACCTTGAGGTAGCCCTCCGCGTCGAGGTCCAGCTGGCCCTTGAACAGGTCGGTGCGCGGGTCGTGGCCGATCGCGATGAACAGGCCGGTGACGGCCAGCTCGCGGGTCTCGCCGGTGGTGGTGTCGCGCAGGGTGACGCCGCTCAGCTTCGGGTCGCCGTGGATGGCCTCGACCGCGCTGTCCCACTCGAAGCGGATCTTCTCGTCGGCGAAGGCGCGCTCCTGCATCGCCTTGGAGGCGCGCAGGCTGTCCCGGCGGTGGATGATCGTGACGCTCTTGGCGAAGCGGGAGAGGAAGGTCGCCTCCTCCAGGGCGGTGTCGCCGCCGCCGACCACCGCGATGTCCTGGTCGCGGAAGAAGAAGCCGTCGCAGGTGGCGCACCAGGAGACACCGCGACCGGAGAGCTTGTCCTCGTTCGGCAGGCCGAGCTTGCGGTGCTGGGAGCCGGTGGTGACGATCACGGCGCGCGCCCGGTGCACGTTGCCCTCGGAGTCGGTGACGGTCTTGATGTCACCGGTGAGGTCGACCGAGACGATGTCGTCCGGGATCAGCTCGGCGCCGAAGCGCTCGGCCTGCGCCCGCATGTTGTCCATCAGCTCGGGGCCCATGATGCCGTCCCGGAAGCCCGGGAAGTTCTCGACCTCGGTGGTGTTCATCAGGGCGCCGCCGGCGGTGACGGCCCCCTCGAACACCAGCGGCTTGAGGGAGGCCCGCGCCGTGTAGAGCGCGGCCGTGTAGCCGGCCGGGCCGGAACCGATGATGATCACGTTACGGACGTCGCTCACTGCATCTCCTGGTTCGCATCGCGACCCGCGCTAGGTGCGGGGAGGGCGGTTCTGCTCCGCCGCCCGGGACAACGACTGACCAGTGTCTCGCATTCCCAGGCGGATCAGTACCAGGCGGCCGCACTGTGGGAGCGGCGCGGCGCCCCGCTCGTCGATCGCATGGGAACGGGGCCCCGATCCCCGGGACCTCCGATCCCCGGGACGTCAACGGGTGGGGACGGTGCGCTGCAGCACGACCGGGCCGCAGCCGGGGGAGCGCAGGTAGACGTCCGCGAACCCGGGCCGGCCGGGCGCCGGGTAGACCAGGACCTCGACCGGGGCGCCCGCGTAGCTGCCGTGGTCGGTGGCGAGCGGCACGCCCTCGGCGGGGGCCGGGCAGGACGGCGGGGAGGCCTGGGCGGTGAGCTCCTGGCGGCCGTCGGCGGGCATCGCGGCGGAGGGCTTGGCGGGCCCGGTCGGGCGCAGTCCGGGGGCGGTGCCCGACCGGGCCAGCAGCTGCTGGATCTGGGTGGCGAGCTGATCGTCCTGGTAGGTCGGGCCGGCTCCCGCGGCGTGGTCGGCGCGGGAGCTCTGCGCCGTGCCGGGGCTCGCGCCGGTGCCGAGGGAGGCGGAGGCGGGGGCGCCGGCGGACAGGGCCGGGTGCTGGTCGTCCTGGCCGGCCGGGTGCAGCAGCAGGGCTGCGCCGAGGGCGATCGCGGCCAGGGCGGCGGCCGCGCCGAGCAGCAGGCCGGCGCGCCGCCGCCGGGGGCGGGGGCGGGGCCGGCCCGGGCCGGTGGGCGCGGCGGGCCGGGAAGGGGGTGCGGCGGGCGCCGCGGCGGCCCGGGCGGCCGGGGCAGGGACGGCGGCCCGGGAGGCTCCGAGGGGGGCGTTCTCGGCCTCCTCCGCCGCTGCGGAGGCGGCGGCCGAGGCGAGGGCGGCGTCCAGCCGGGCGGCGACGTCGGCGGGCATCGGCGGGGCTTCGACGGCGCCGAGCAGTGCCTGGACCTCACCGAGTGCGTCGGCGGTCTCGCGGCACTCGGCGCAGTCGTCCAGGTGCCGACGCAGCGTCCGGGCGGCGTCGGCGGACTCGACCAGCCCCTCGGCGAGGTCGGCGAGCTCCTCGACGGAGGGGTGGTCCTCGGCGGGGCCGGGGGAGGAGAGGTGGGCCGTCATCGCGTGCTCGCGTCTCCTTCCAGAACCGTCCGACCGGTGTTCGGGCCTGCCCCTGTGACGGTGCCGGTGCCCGTCGGGTTCCCCGGCGCGTTCCGCCGAGGTGGCGGGGCCGTGCCGGGGGCGTTCGGTGTTTCACGTGAAACATCCGGCCCGCCGCCGCTCTCGCGCAGGTGGCGGACCAGCGGGAGCAGCCGGGCCCGGCCCCGGGCGCAGCGGCTCTTCACCGTGCCCACCGGGACGCCCAGCAGCTCGGCGGCCTCGGCGACGGGGTAGCCCTGCATGTCGACCAGGACCAGCGCGGCCCGCTGCTCGGCGGGCAGCTCGGCGAGCGCGGCGGCCAGCTCGCGCTGCACCTCGGCCCGGACCACCGGGGAGTCGGCCGGTTCCGCGGCGCCGACCAGGGTGTCCAGGCGCCGCGGGTCCTCGTCGAGCGGGGTGGTGCGGCGGGTGGCGCTGCGCCGGGCGCGGTCCAGACAGGCGTTGACCACGATCCGGTGCAGCCAGGTGGTGACCGCCGAGCGGCCCTGGAAGCCGGGGGCGGCGCGGAAGGCGGAGACCAGGGCGTCCTGGAGGGCGTCGGCGGCCTCCTCGCGGTCGCCCAGGGTGCGCAGGGCGACCGCCCAGAGCCGGTCGCGGTGGCGGTTCACCAGGAGGCCGAAGGCGTCCGGGTCGCCGGCGACGTGCCGGGCGAGCAGCGCCGCGTCGTCCTCCGCCACCGTCACCCCTCGCCCCCCTCGCCGTCGTTCCGCAGGCCGGACCTCCGGTCAGCCGGAGACCTTGACCTCGGCGACCTGCCCGCGGAACTTGCCATCCGTATCCTTCGGCAGGCTGGTCAGCCAGATCAAGAGGAAGCGGGTGTTCGTCGGGGCGTTGAGAGCGAAGTCGACGCTGCTGCCGCTCTTCTTCCCCACGGTCGTGAAGGAGGTCAGCGGCGCCTTCTGCGGGTTGTCCGCCGCCTGGCCGTTCGGGATCCGCAGCTCGGCCGTGGTGGTGCCGACGAACTGGACGCTCACCGAGCTGACGGCGTGCGGCGAGCCGAGGTCGATCAGCAGACCGGTGCCCTCCTTGTAGCCGCCCGGGACGAACTGGTCGTCGTAGCCGAAGGTCGGCCAGCTCGTGCTGGGGTCGCCGTCGATGGCCTTGGGGAGGGCCCAGGCGGATTCCGCCGAGTCGCCCTTCGGGTTGTACGAGAGGGCGGCCTTGGGCGCGATCGGCGTCGGATTGTGGGTGCTGGCCTGCGGGGTCGGCGCGTCGCTGGTGGCCGAGGCCCGCGGGGGGGTGCCCGGTCCGGTGTTGCGCAGGTTGTCCACGAACTGCCAGGAGGCGACGCCGATGGCGCCCAGGGCGACCGTCCAGGCCGTCGCCTTGACGACTCGGCGCAGCCGCCGCCGGGTGCGCCGGTTCGAGGTCGGCCGGGACGAGGCGGGCAGCGGGGCGACGGCCGGGTCGGCCACCCGGGTCGGGTTGGGCGCGGTCGGCAGTGCGTGGGTGTTGTGCCGGGGCGGGGCCGGGAAGGCGGGCAGCTCCGGTTCGGGCTGGCGGATCCGGGGCATCTGCGCGATCGCCCGGGTCAGCTCCTCCGGGGTGGTGATCGGCTCGGCGTGGTGCGGCGGGTGGTCGAACAGGGCCCGCGCGGCCAGCTCGGACAGGCCCTTGTGGACGCCCGCGCGGACCTGGTCCGGCGCGGCGTTCTGGAGGCCCTTGGGCAGGCCCTGGAGGTCGTAGCGGTCCTCCGGGTAGGGCCAGCGGTGGGTGAGCGCGGCGAACAGCAGGGCGCCGATCGCGCGGGTGTCGGTGCGCTCGGAGCCGTCGGTGCCGTCCTCGTCGGGCAGCCCGCGCAGGGCGGCGTCCACCGCGATGCCGTTGATCCGGTACTGGCCGCTGTCGGTGCGCAGCACGCAGCGCGGGGTGAGCCGCAGGTGGGCCTGGCCGCGCCGGTGGGCGGCGGCGACCGCGTCGGTCACCTGGCGGACCATCTGGTACGCCTCGTGCGGCTCCATCGGGCCGTCGGCGAGCAGCTTGGCGAGGTCGGAGGCGTGCGGCAGCCACTCCCGCACGACGTAGACCAGCTCGCCCTCCTGGACGGCGTCCAGGACCTGGACGAAGCGCGGGTCGCCGAGCAGGGCGGCGGACTTCGCGGCGGCGAGCACCTTGCGGGCGCGCTGGTGGCCGGAGGCCATCAGGTGGACGCCGACGGCCCGGCGCAGCTTCTCGTCGACCGCGCGCCAGCTGCTGAAGGTCTCGGTCTGGGAGATGCACTCCTCCAGCCGGTACCGGTGGCCGATCATGTCGCCGCTGTGCCGCAGCGGGGCGGGGAGGGTGCGGGGCAGGGTGGCGGTGTCGCGCGGGTCGACGGTGGGCTGCGGGTCGGTGGGGCGGCGCTTGGCGGCCGCGGGCTCCGGGGCGGCGGGCTTGCGCCGGGCGGTGCCCGCGGCCAGCTCGGCGGCGATCTCGTGGGCCGAGAGCGGAGCGGTGATCTCCGAGGTCTCCTCGCCGTGGGGGGTGTCCTGGCCGGCGTCGGAGGCGTCGGTGCCCGCGTCGGCGGCCACCGGGGTGTCCGGGGCGGCGCCCCGGTCCTCGGGCGCGTCCTCGGACGGGTCCTTGGAGGAGGTGTCGGCGGCGCCCGCCGGGGCGGCCTTCCCCGCCGTGAGCTCGTCGATCGCCGCGGCCAGTGCGGCCTCGTCCGCCGCCGCGTCAGCTGCTGACGTGTCGACGACCGCCTTGGTGCCATCAGCCACCGTGGTCCTGCCTCCCCTTGTGTCGCCCCGGCTTGAGAGAGTCGCTGGAGCCCGCGGGTTGGCGGCCACGTGCTCCAGGACAATTGTGCCCACTCTTCTCCACCGAGTACGACCGCTGAGGGGCGCGCTCGGTTGCGTGCTGGTGGAGAGATGTGGTGCAGATCCGACACCGGGCCGCCATCTCGCGGCCCGGGCGGAGCCGGGCGCGGGCGGCGGCCCGGCACCCGGCCGGACGGGCGGAGGAGCCGGTGGCTCCCGTTGACACCCGGTCAGGGCGCCCGCTCGTCCGGTCGGTCGGTGTGGTGGATCAGCGGCCCAGCCGGCCGCGCACCATGCCGAGCATGGCGTTGAGCTCCTCGATCCGCAGGCGCTTCGCGATCAGCACGAACACGGCCAGCTGGAGGCCGCCGCCCGCGACGAGGGACAGCACGCTGCCCATCCAGCCGTCGAGCACCTGCTGGACCGCCAGGCTGACGCCGAGGCCGACCAGCGCGGACGGCACGCCGGCGGTGGCCAGCCGGCTGTACGTCTTGCCGATCCGCTTGCTGTCCAGCCCGCCGATCTTCTTCTTCAGCTTCGGCAGTGCGACCGCCACCCCGACGGCGTAGGCCAGACCATAGCCGAAGGACATCCCGATCACGGCCCACTGGGCGGGCAGCGTGAACCAGCAGAGCACCGAGAACCCGGCCTGGCAGACCGCGACCCAGACGGTGTTGGAGAACGGCGTCCGGGTGTCCTCGTAGGCGTAGAAGCCGCGCAGCATCACGTACTGGGCCGAGTACGGGATCAGCCCGAGCGCGAAGGCCGACAGCATCAGGCCGACGTTGGTGGCGTTGTCCAGGGCCCGGTCACCGCCGCCGATCCCGTAGATCGAGCGGGCGATCACCGGGCCGAGCGACAGGAACAGGAAGGCGCCCGGGACGACCGCCACCGCGGTGGTGCGCAGCCCGTACGACAGGTCGTCGCGGACGGCGCCGGCGTCCTCGTCGGCCGCCGCCCGGGAGAGCCGGGGGAGCACCGCGCTCATGATCGAGACGGTGATCACGGCCTGCGGGAGCTGCCAGATCAGCAGGGCGTTGGAGAACGCCGCGAGGCCGACGCCCTCGTGGCCGCCCTTCTCGGCGGCGCTGCCGGCGGCGGTGGCCAGCTGGGTGATGACCAGGTAGCCGGCCTGGTTGGCGAGCACGAAGAAGAAGGTCCACTTGGCCAGCCGGGCGGCCTTGCCCAGGCCGTGGCCGCGCCAGTCGAAGCGCGGCCGGTAGCGGAAGCCGGCCGACCGCAGGTACGGGATCATCGCCAGCGACTGGACGACCAGGCCGAGCAGGGTGCCGAGGCCGAGCAGCCGGACGCCCTCGGGCGAGATGCCCTCGGGGGTCACCTGAGTGCCGCTGTAGCCGCCGAACACCCAGATGTAGGCGCCGAAGGTGAAGATCACCACGATGTTGTTGAGGACCGGGGTCCACATCATGGCGCCGAACCGGCCGCGGGCGTTGAGGATCTGCCCCATCACCACGTGGACGCCCATGAAGAAGATGGTCGGCAGGCAGTACCGGGCCAGCGCGACCGTGGTCTCGGCGCGGTCCGCGTTCTCCATCATCGAGTGCGAGATCAGCTGCACCAGCAGCGGTGCCCCGAGCACCGCGAGGAACACCACGCCACCGAGCCCGACCATCACCAGGGTGAGCAGCCGGCTGGCGTACGCGGTGCCGCCGTCCTCGTCGTTCTTCATGCTGCGCACCAGCTGCGGCACGAAGACGGCGTTCAGCGCGCCGCCGCCGATCAGGATGTACAGCAGGGTCGGCAGGGTGTACGCGGCGTTGTACGAGTCGCCCATGACGGCGACGCCGATGGCCGCGGTGATCACCATGGTCCGGACGAAGCCGGTGCCGCGGGAGACCAGCGTGCCCGCCGCCATGATCGCGCTGGAGTTCAGCAGGCTCGCGACCTTGCCGCCGCCGGCCGCCGGGGCGGGCTCGGCCGCGGGCGCCAGCTGTGCGGCGCGCTCCTCGGCGACGAGGTCCGCCAGCGGCTCCACCGCTGGCGGCACCGCCACGGCGGCCACCTGCATGGTGGCCTCGTCCTCGGAGAGCGGCGGGTCGAACTCGATCGGGGGGACGAAGGGGCGGTGCCCGTCCGGGCCGGCGTACTGCTGCTGCCCCTGGTAGCCGCCCATCGGAGGGTACGGCGCGGGGGCGACCGGCGGCACGGCGGCGGCGGGGGGCGGGGGCGCGACCGGCGGTGCCGCCGGGTGCGCCGGGGCGGGCGGGGGCACCGGCGGCTGGGCCGCGGCCTGCGCCTGGTGGCCGCCGAACAGCGCGTCCACCCCGACGTACTCGGTGGTCTCGCTGTCCCAGGTCGAGTGCGCCGGGCCCGGCTCCCACTGCGGCCGGGGCTGCTCAGGGCCACCCCACTGGCCGCCGCCGGCCGGAGCCGGGGCCTCCTGCCAGGCGGCCTGCACCGGGGTGTCCCAGCCGGGCTGCACGGGCGGCACCGGGGTGTCCCAGCCGGGCTGCACGGGCGGCACCGGGGCCGCGAACGGCGTCGGCGCCGAGTACTGCGCCGGCGGCACCGGCGTCGGGTAGCCGCCGCCCTGCGGCGGCAGCTGCGGCGGCACGTCGTACGCGGTGGCCGGCGGCTGAGGCGCCGCGGGCCGGTCGGCCCGCAGACCGTACGGGTCCTGGCCGGCCTGCGGGTTCCCGTACGCGTCGGCCGCGTACGGGTCCTGGGCGTAGGTGTCGGCCACGTACCAGTCGCCGGACGGCGACTCGGCGCCCGGCCGGTTCTCACCGCGGCCCGGCGGCCGCTCCTCGCTGCGCCCGGTCATGTCACCTCTTCGCTGTCGTGGGGGAGGCCGGCCCGGCGTTGCGGGGGGTCGGCGGTATCAAGGACCAACCTTCTCATCACTGGCGGTCCGATCCCGGCCATCCGCGTTGCTGCCGCGCGGTGTCTGCGCGGGGCCGGCCTCGGCGGATCCGCCGTCGGAGCCGTCTTCGGGGCCGTTCCCGGCGGGTTCGCCGGCACCGCCCCCGGCCTCGCCGTCGGGCTTCTCCCCGCTCGCGTCCCCGCCCGCGTCCTGCGCCCCGTCCCGGGCCCCGTCCGCCGCCGGGGCCGGTGCGCCGCCCGCCGCCGGGCCGTCGACCGGCTGGTCGCCGTCGGCGTGCGGCTGCCCGGCCCGCCGCTTGCGCTGGCGCACGAAGCGCAGCGCGGCCAGCAGCAGCAGGGCGGCGGCGGCCGCGAAGACGTACAGCACGCCGTTGGTCACCGAGGTGACCTCCACCGTGAACTGCTGCGGTTCGCCGTACTTCTGCGGGTTGGGGCCGGTGGTCCAGAGCTGGGCGGTCATGGTGACCGGGCCGTTGTTGCGCGCCTCGGCCTGGAACCGGAGGGTGGCGCTCTGGGCGGCGGGGATGACCAGTTCCTCCTCCTTGCCCACCCGCAGCCGGTTCGGCTGGGTCGAGGTGAGCACCAGCTTGAGGTTGGTGACGGTCTGGGTGAGGTCGTTGCGGACGCTGACCGGCACCAGGCCGGTGTCGCCGGCGAGGGTGACCACGTTCTTCTTCGTCACCCGGACGGCCCCGGTCAGTTCGTCCAGGTACTTGGCGACGTCCTCGCGGTAGGTGCTGCCGACCGCCGTGTTGGTGCGCCACTCGGTGGACAGCGAGCGGACCATCGCGGCGCTGAACGGGCCGCGCACCCGCTGCGGCAGGGTGAGCACCCGCATCAGCGTGTCCAGGTTCTGCTGGATCTCGTCGGTGCTGCTCAGCTCGGCCGCGGACAGCTCCGAGGCGCGGGCCTGGGCCGGGTAGTCGGCGGCTGCCGGGACGGTGGTGTTGGCCTTCGGGTCGGGCGCGGCCTGGGCCAGGGCGTCCAGCTTGACCGGGGCGAGCCACTTGTTGTCGGAGGCCGTCTGCAGGGCGTCCGCCAGCACCTTGGCGGTGCTCGCGGTCAGGTCGCGCGGCGGCATCACCAGCAGGCCGCGCTGGTTCTGCGGCTGCTCGTGGGTGATCGTGTAGGTCTCGGCGAGGAAGCGCTGGTTCGCCCTGGACTGCGCCTGCGGGGAGGCGAGGTCGGTCTGGAACAGCGAGGAGACGGTCTCGTCGGCGACCACCGCGTTCTGCCCGTTGCCGATCGGGCGCACCGCGGTCGGGGTGTAGTTCATCGCGTCCGGCTCCGGCATGCTCGCGCCGTTGACCAGGACCAGGCCGTTGCCGGCCTGCTGGGCGACGCCGGCGATCTGCTGGTCCAGGTAGCCCTGGTACGGCCAGGCCACGTCCGAGCGGGTGTCGACGGACAGCCGGCCCTCGACGGTGAGCCGGCCGGCGGTGGCCGCCTTGCCCAGGGCGGTGCCCATCCCGGTCAGGTCGGCGCCGTTGTGCGCGATCGAGGCGAGGTCCGGGTCGGCGTAGGGCAGCGACACCACCTGGCCGCCCGGCTTGGCGACGGCGGTCCGCAGCTTGTCCAGCCAGGCCGCGGCGGCGGCCTGGCCGGTGCCGGGGACGGTGTTGTCGTCCTTGGCCGGCTTGCCGACGACGTCCTGGCCCGGCTTCTGCACCCGGTACTGCTTGGTCATCGCGAACGCGGTGTCCAGCAGGTCCGGGTCGACCACCCAGGTCAGCCCGGTCATCTTGGCCCCGGTGTCCACCAGCTCGTACAGCCGGCCGCCCGGGGAGAACTCGGCGGTCAGGCTGTCGTCGCGCAGGACGGGGACGGGCTGGTCGTTGTCGGAGTAGGTCTGCGCGGCCAGCACCGGCGCGTGCACCAGCGGCCAGAGCGTGGTGACCTTGCTGGGCTGCGCCTCGGCGCCGCCCGGGTTGTACGGCAGGAAGGTCCGGGCGATGCCCAGCGGCCGGTCGCGCTGGTTGTCGGCGGTCGAGCCCCAGGCGTCCACCGCGAGCTCGTAGACGCCGCTGTCGGACAGTCCGAGGTCGCTCACCGAGACGCTCAGGGTGTAGGGCTGGTTCTGGCCCGGGCCCAGCTCCGGCAGGGCGTACTGCGGGCTGTCCAGCTCCACGCCGTCGGAGTTGCTCGGGCCGCTGCGGGTGGTCACCAGGGACAGGTCGCTGCGCCGCTGCAGCGGTTTGCTGGACAGCGGCTTGCGGACGGCCGCGTGGGCGTTCTTGACCGCCGCCTTGCCGGTGTTGGTGACGTGCCCGGTGATCTTCACGATGCCGTTCGGGCTGGCCACCTGCGGTGCCACCGTCTCGATGGTCATCTCCACCGGGTACTCGGCCGAGACGCCGTTGTCGGCGGTCGGCCGGATGCCGCCCCCGGCGGGTAGCGCCGCGGCCGGGGCGACCGCCGAGAACAGGGCCAGGGCGGCCCCGCAGACGGCGGCGAGGCGGCGGGCGCGGCGGGCCGCCCGCCCCGCGCGCCGCCCCGTACCGTGCCCTTCGACGGGGCGTTCGGTCCTTCCGGGCCGTCGGTCCGCCCCCAGGCCCGAGTGCCGTGCCGGCTCACTCACTCGTTCCGCCCTCGCCGTTCTCGATCGCTCGCTGCTGATGCTGTTCGCTTGACGTTCTTCGCTTGACGCTGTTCGCCGCGCTGGTGCCGCGGGAGCTCCGCCGTCCACGGCGGCACGCGACACCGCATCCCCTGTCCGGTGCCCGAGACTCGTCCACCGGCATGGTAACGATGCAGCCCGTGGTGCAGTGTTGCGGGCCTTGGGGTGAGACGCCCAAAACGCGCGGGCGGTTGACCTGCCGGGCCACGTACTCTTGTGAGCCGTGTCCACTGCCAATGAGTCCACCGCGCACCTCGACCGTTCCAGCACCGCCGTCCAGGCCGTCCCAGGCCTGAGCGAGGCCCAGACCCTGGGGCTGCAAGAGCTGCTGCGGGTGTCGCCGGTGGCCGACGAGATCGCCCGTCGGTTCGAGGCGGCCGGCCACCGGCTGGCCCTGGTCGGCGGCTCGGTGCGGGACGCCCTGCTCGGCAGGCTCGGCAACGACCTGGACTTCACCACCGACGCCCGCCCGCAGCAGGTGCTCAGGCTGGTCAAGGGCTGGGCGGACGCGGTCTGGGACGTCGGCATCGCGTTCGGCACGGTCGGCGCCCGCAAGGACACCCCCGAGGGCTCCTTCCTGATCGAGATCACCACCTACCGCTCCGAGGCGTACGACCGGACTTCCCGCAAGCCCGAGGTCACCTACGGCGACACCATCGAGCAGGACCTGGTCCGCCGGGACTTCACCGTCAACGCGATGGCCGTCGACCTGCCCGGCCGCGGCTTCATCGACCCGCACCACGGCCTGGAGGACCTGGAGGCCCGGGTGCTGCGCACCCCCGCGACCCCCGAGGAGTCCTTCTCCGACGACCCGCTGCGGATGATGCGCGCCGCCCGCTTCGCCGCCCAGCTCGACTTCGAGCCGGCCCCCGAGGTCGTCGCCGCGATGACCGCGATGGCCGAGCGGATCACCATCGTGTCCGCCGAACGCGTCCAGGCCGAGCTGAACAAGCTGCTGCTGGCCAAGCACCCGGTGAAGGGCCTGCGGCTGCTGGTCGACACCGGCCTGGCCGACCACGTGCTGCCCGAGCTGCCCGCACTGCGGCTGGAGCGGGACGAGCACCACCGGCACAAGGACGTCTACGAGCACTCGCTGACCGTCCTGGAACAGGCCGTCGACCTGGAGCAGGACGGCCCGGACCTCACCCTGCGGCTGGCCGCGCTGCTGCACGACATCGGCAAGCCGCGCACCCGCCGCTTCGAGTCGGACGGCCGGGTCTCCTTCCACCACCACGAGGTGGTCGGCGCCAAGATGACCCGCAAGCGGATGCGCGAGCTCAAGTACTCCAAGGAGCTCACCGAGGACGTCTCGCACCTGGTCGAACTGCACCTGCGCTTCCACGGCTACGGCGGCGGCGAGTGGACGGACTCCGCGGTGCGCCGCTACGTCACCGACGCCGGACCGCTGCTGGAGCGCCTGCACAAGCTCACCCGCTCCGACTGCACCACCCGCAACCGCAAGAAGGCGGCGGCGCTGTCGCGCACCTACGACGGCCTGGAGCAGCGGATCACCGAGCTGAAGGCCCAGGAGGAGCTGGACGCCGTCCGCCCGGCGCTGGACGGCAACCAGATCATGGAGCTGCTCGGGCTCAAGCCCGGCCCGCAGGTCGGCAAGGCGTACAAGCACATGCTCGAACTCCGGCTGGAGCACGGCCCGCTGGAGCACGACGAGGCGGTGGCCGCGCTGCGGGCCTGGTGGGCCGAGCAGCAGGGCTGAGCGACGCTGCGAGGGGTGGTCCCGGCGTCGGCCGGGACCACCCCTCGGGCGTGCCGGGTCAGCCGTGGAGGCTCTGTAGGCAGAGCACGTAGTTGAGGGCCGGCAGGTTGGAGTAGGTGCGGGTGTAGGTGCTGTCCGACTTCGGCTGCTTCTCGCAGACCTTCTCATCGGACGTGGCCAGGTACTTGAAGACCACCTTGTACTGGGCGCGGGAGTCGCCGCAGGGCAGCATGGTGATCTTCGGGTTGGCGTCGTGGGTCGCGCCGGTGCCGTTCTCGTTGCGCAGGCAGTCGCCGGGGTTGGCCCGGTCGATGCTGTCGGCCGCGGTGCTGGGGGCGGTCGGCGGCGGCAGCGTGATGGTGGGCACCGGCGGCATGCTGAACGTCGGCGAGGGGAACGGCCGCGGCGCGTGGGTCGGCAGCGGTGGCGCCGAGAAGGTGGTCACCGGGGGCACCGCCACCGTCGGTACCGCGATCGGCGCGGCCGGGCCGTCGTCCTTCGGGCCGAGCACCCCGGTGGCGGCCAGGACGAGCGTGACGACCACCGAGAGCGGCAGCAGCAGCATCAGCGCGTGCGGACGCCGGCCCAGCGGGACGCCGGGGTCGAGCTGGGGGCCGTGGCTGCCCGGGACGGGCGGCGGCAGCCGCTTGACCTTGCCGTTGGCGGCGAGGTTCAGCAGCAGGGTGATCGGCGCCAGCAGCACCGACGCCGGGCTCCACCAGCCCTGGACCAGGGTGCGGGCGGACAGGTCGCGCACCGTCGCCGTTCCGCAGGTGCGGCAGAACGGGCCCGGCATCCGCAGCATCCGGTAGGCCAGGACCAGGCCCTGGTGGCCGCGGACGGTGGCGTCCACGGCCGGAAAGCCGCCGCAGAAGCGGCAGGCGGGACCGTCCTGCGGCGCCGGCGGCGGGTATCCGTACCCGTAGCCGGGCGCGGGCTGCGGGGGGTAGCCGTACGGCTGGTCGGGCGGTGGCGGGGCGGCCGGGTAGCCGTAGCCGGGCGGCGGGCCGGGCGGCGGTGGCGGGGTCGGCCGGCCGTAGGGGTTTCCGGTGGCGTAGGGGTTGCCGTCGTCGGGCGACGGGGCGCCGTACGGCAGCTGGGGCGGCGGAACGGACAAGAGATCCCCCGGGGATGCGGTGGTGGTGGAGAGGTCAGACCTTCCCCGGCAGCGGGGCGCCGGCCGGGGTCATCGGGCCGAGGCAGAGCACGTACCGCTTCTTGTTCCAGCGGCGTCCGCTCTTGCCCGAGACGGCGCTGGTGGTCTGCGGTGTCTGCCGGCAGCGGTTCACGTCGGTGGTGTCGCCGAACGTCGAAAGGACCCGGTAATTCGCTTTGGTGTCAGTGCACTTGACGATCTCGACATCGCGCGTGCCGCTCACCCGGACGCAGTCGCCGGGCTTGGCGCTGCTGACGCTCGGCCCGCTGACGAAGTAGCCGACGGCCAGTGCGAGGCAGCCGCCGACCACGCCGACGATCCGCAGCTTCGCCTTGACGCCGCGCTTCGCGGCGGGCGCCGCGTCGGCCGGGGCGGGCGGCGGGTAGCCGTACGGGCCGACGGGCGGCTGCTGGCCGTACGGCGGTTGGGTGCCGTAGCCGGGCGGCTGCTGGCCGTAGGCCGGGGGCGGTCCGAAGCCGGGCGGTGCGGGCTGGGGCGGTCCGGGTTGCGGCGGTCCGAAGCCGGGCGGTGCGGGTTGGGGCTGCGACGGGATGTACGGCACCTGCCCGTACGGCGGGGCCGGCTGCGGGGGCGGCCCGTACGGCGGAGGTGGCCCGTACGGGCCGGGCGGTGTGCTCATCAGTTCGTCCCCCGAGGCCGAGTGCTGTCGCTCCGACAGGTCTGACGTACCTTAGCGACTCGGTCGGACGCCCCCGTCCCGAGGGGCCGAGGGCCTTCAGGAGGCCTGGTCGCCGGGGAGCGGCCCGTACCGCCGGGCGGAGCGCAGGTAGAGGAGCGCCGAGAGCCCGTACACCGCGGCGACCCCGACGACCACCACGACCGAGCGGCCGGAGAGCGGCAGCACCAGCGCCGTGACCAGGGCGGCGGTCACGAAGGCGACGTTGAACAGCACGTCGTAGATCGCGAAGACCCGGCCGCGGTACTCGTCCTCGACCGACTCCTGGACCACGGTGTCGGCGCAGATCTTGGTGCCCTGGGTGACCACCCCGAGCAGCAGCGCCGCGAGCAGGCAGGGCAGCAGGGTGAAGCTCAGGCCGAGCGCCGGGACGAAGAGCACCGGGGCCGCCAGGCAGACCGTCATCCAGCCGGCCAGGCCGAGCCGCCGGGTGCACCAGGGGCTGATCACCGCGGCGACGAAGAACCCGGCGGCGGACAGGCCGACCGCCTGGCCGAGCGTGACCAGTCCGGCCGCGCTGTCGGCCGGGTCGTTGAAGGTGTACCGGGCGAGCATCACCACGACCACGATCAGCACGCCGTAGCAGAACCGGGCCGCGGTGACGGCGGCCAGCGCGTGCACGGCGGGCCGGCAGTCCCGCACCAAGTGGCGTACGGCGGCGCCGAGTTCGACGGCGGCCCGGACCAGCGCCTGGCCGAGCGCCGGGCGGTCGCCGTGCTTCTCCGGGCCGAGCAGGTCGCGGTCCATCCGGCGGGCGGCCAGTGCGGCCGACAGGTAGAGCAGCGCGGCCACCGTGACCAGCGCGGCGTCGGCCTTCGGCCCGGGGGTCATCACCTGGTGCAGCAGGAAGCCGACCCCTCCGCCGGAGGCGGCGGCGACCGTGCCCAGCGTGGGGGAGAGCGCGTTGGCGGTGACCAGCTGGTCCTGCTCGACCACCCGGGGCAGCGCGGCGGACAGGCCGGCCAGGATGAACCGGTTGAGCGCGGTGACCAGCAGCGCCGAGGCGAAGAACAGCCAGGTCGGCGCCTCCGCCAGGAGCAGGGCGCCGGTGCCCAGGCCGAGCCCGAAGCGGGCCAGGTTGCCGTAGTAGAGCACCTGGCGGCGGCGCCAGCGGTCCAGCAGCACCCCGGCGAACGGGCCGATCACCGAGAACGGCAGCAGCATCACGGCGAGCACCGAGGCGATGTCGGCGGGGGAGGACTGCTTCTCCGGGGAGAACACGACGTAGGCGGCGAGCGAGACCTGGAAGACGCCGTCCGAGAGCTGGGAGAGCACCCGGGCGGTCAGCAGCCGCCGGAAGTCCCGGCCGCGGAGCAGACCGAAAAGCGTGGCACGGTGTGCGGACTGGTGGGTGCTGCCGTTCTCGGTGATCGCCACCCGCCCAGAGTGCCATGGAACCGGCCGCCGTTTCACGTGAAACATTCGCCGAGAAACGGTGAAGGGCCCACGATCCGATGATCGTGGGCCCTCCGGCGCGGCCGGCGGCGGTCACCCGCCGCCGGCTCCGGCGCTCGACCTCAGCGCTCGACCTCGCCGCGGATGAACTTCTCGACGTTCTCCTTGGCCTCGTCGTCGAAGTACTGCACCGGCGGGGACTTCATGAAGTACGAGGAGGCCGACAGGATCGGGCCGCCGATGCCGCGGTCCTTGGCGATCTTCGCGGCGCGCACGGCGTCGATGATGACACCGGCGGAGTTCGGGGAGTCCCAGACCTCGAGCTTGTACTCCAGGTTCAGCGGGACGTTGCCGAACGCGCGACCCTCCAGGCGGACGTACGCCCACTTGCGGTCGTCCAGCCAGGCCACGTAGTCCGACGGGCCGATGTGGACGTTGTTGGCGCCCAGCTCGCGGTCGCGGATCTGCGAGGTGACGGCCTGGGTCTTGGAGATCTTCTTGGACTCCAGGCGCTCGCGCTCGAGCATGTTCTTGAAGTCCATGTTGCCGCCGACGTTCAGCTGCATGGTGCGCTCGAGGATGACACCGCGGTCCTCGAACAGCTTGGCCATCACGCGGTGCGTGATGGTGGCGCCGACCTGGGACTTGATGTCGTCACCGACGATCGGCACGCCGGCCTCGGTGAACTTGTCCGCCCACTCCTTGGTGCCCGCGATGAACACCGGCAGGGCGTTCACGAAGGCGACCTTGGCGTCGATGGCGCACTGGGCGTAGAACTTGGCGGCGGCCTCGGAACCGACGGGCAGGTAGCAGACCAGGACGTCGACCTGCTGGTCCTTGAGGACCTGGACGACGTCGACCGGGGTCTCGTCGGACTCCTCGATGGTCTCCCGGTAGTACTTGCCCAGGCCGTCGAGGGTGTGGCCGCGCTGGACGGTGACGCCGGTCGGCGGCACGTCGCAGATCTTGATGGTGTTGTTCTCGCTGCTGCCGATGGCGTCGGCCAGGTCGAAGCCGACCTTCTTGGCGTCGACGTCGAACGCGGCGACGAACTCCACGTCGCGGACGTGGTACTCACCGAACTGGACGTGCATCAGCCCGGGGACCTTGCCGGCCGGGTCGGCGTCCTTGTAGTACTCGACACCCTGCACCAGCGACGCGGCGCAGTTGCCCACGCCCACGATGGCTACGCGAACCGAACCCATTCCGGTTGCTCCCTGTGATCTCATGAGGGCCGCCGGGGTCGACGGCACTCGTCCTGCTTCTTCGATGACTGCTTGTACGGGCGCGAGGCGCCCACTCCTGCCGCGCGGCACAGGGCTGACGCGGTGTCAGCGCTCCTGGGCGGAGCGCCCCGGGCGGTCGTACGGTGGCCCGGGCGGGTCCTGGGACCCTTCCTCCTGGCCACGGCCGTCCGAAGTCTTGTGGGGTACGGCGGTGGTGTTGCCGCCGGTGGCGGGCCCGGTCCGGCCGGTGCGGTTGGCCCGCTCGGTCTCGATCAGCTCGTTGAGCCACCGGACCTCGCGCTCCACCGACTCCAGTCCGTGCCGCTGCAGCTCGACGGTGTAGTCGTCGAACCGCTCGCGGGCCCGGGCCAACGAGTTGCGCATCTTCTCCAGTCGCTCCTCCAGCCGGCTGCGGCGCCCTTCCAGGACGCGCATCCGCACGGCCCGGTCGGTCTGGCCGAAGAACGCGAAGTGGACGCCGAAGTGCTCGTCCTCCCAGGCGTCGGGCCCGGAGTCGGCGAGCAGTTCCTCGAAGCGCTGCTTGCCTTCGGGGGAGAGCCGGTAGACGGTCTTGGACCGCTTGCCGTTGAGCGCGGTGGCCGGGACGTACTCGACGTCCGGGTTGTCCTCGACCAGGAAACCCTGGGCGACCAGGCTCTTCAGGCACGGGTAGAGCGTTCCGTACGAGAACGCCCGCAACGTTCCGAGCAGGACGTTGAGCCGCTTGCGCAGCTCGTAGCCGTGCATCGGGGCGTCGTGGAGCAGACCGAGAACGGCGAACTCCAGCACTCCTGAGCGCCTGCCCATTGCCGTCGTCCTCCTTCCTCTCGGCCGTCGTCCGGCCGCTGCATCGGGCGGTATGCCGCGTCGATGTATCGGCTCGATATATCGAGAACAGTAAACCGGGCCCTCGGAACGGGCAAGGGGGGCACGCGTGAAGGTGATCACAAGCCGACGCGCAGGAGTGATTGGCAACGGGCGTGTAATGATCTGCTGCCGTTTTGCGGTCATTGGGGACTGATGCCCGATTAGTTGGGATTCCCGGCTGCGTACGCTGTCGCGTGTGCACGAGGACCACCTCCGGGGTTAGGGCGGTTGGCGGGCATCGGACGTGAACCCTGCCTTCAGGCTGGAACCGCCTGGCGAGGAGTGGCTGCAACATGAGTGAACGACGGCGAAGGACGCCCAGCCCGGGCGGTGACGGGCAGCAGCCCCCGGGTGGTGGTGGCCGTCAGGGCGGACCCGGCCGGGACGAGGTGAGCTCGGACGGCATCGGCCGCCGGCGCCCCCCGGGCGAACGGGAGACCGCTCAGCAGCCCCGGATGGGCCGCGCCGAGATGCGCAAGGCCGCCCAGAAGGGCGGCAAGGGCGGCCGGCGCGGTGCTGCCGCCGCCTCCGCGTCCGCGGCCGCCGCCGCAGGCCCCGGCAAGAAGCGGTTCATCGACTACCCGCGGTTCGGCAAGACCGGCGTCCGGCGCTGGCTGCCGTCCTGGCGGCAGTGGCTGAGCGGCTTCCTGATCTTCTTCGCCACCTGCGTGGGCGGGGTGTTCTACCTCTACCAGACCACTGAGATCCCGCAGCTCAAGGATCTGATGAAGGACCAGAACACGATCTACTACTGGGCCGACGGCTCGGAGATGACCCGCAAGGGTGAGACCAACCGTCAGATCGTCGAGCTCTCCGACATCAGCCCCAACCTGCAGAACGCCGTGATCGCGGCGGAGAACCAGACCTTCCGCGAGGACAGCGGCATCGACCCCAAGGGCATGCTCCGCGCCGTCTACAACATGGCCAAGGGCGGCGAGACCCAGGGCGCCTCGACGATCACCCAGCAGTACGTGAAGAACGCGTACCTCAGCCAGGAGCAGACCCTCAGCCGCAAGCTGAAGGAGTTCTTCATCACGCTGAAGATCAATCAGAAGATGCAGAAACCGGACATCCTCAAGGGGTACCTGAACACCAGCTGGTTCGGTCGAGGCTCGAACGGCGCCCAGGCCGCGGCGCAGGCCTACTACGGGGTCGACGCCAAGGACCTCGACCTCTGTCAGAGCGCCATGCTGGCCGGCCTGTTGAAGGGCGCGTCGTACTACGACCCCAGCAACCCGGCCAACAAGGAGCGGGCCCAGGGGCGGTGGGCCTGGATCCTCGAGAACATGGTGAAGACCAAGGCCATCACCCCGGAGGAGCGGGCGAAGTGCGCCACCTTCCCCGACCCGATCCCGCAGAAGCCCAGCTCCAACATGAACGGTGAGGTCAGCTACCTGGTCGACACCGCCAACAAGTACCTGATGGCCACCGACAAGACGATCACCCAGCAGATGATCGACAAGGGCGGTCTGAAGGTCTACACCACCTTCGAGAAGGACAAGGTCGACGCCCTGAAGAAGGCCGTCGACGACGTCAAGGGCGAGAACCTCAACGCCCAGAAGCGCCCCAACAACGACACCTTCATCCAGTTCGGCTCCGCCAGCATCCGCCCCGGCGACGGCGCGATCGTCGCCCTCTACGGCGGCGACGGCGTGGAGAACGGCCACTTCGACAACAACGCCGACGCCATCGGCGTCCAGGTCGGCTCGACCTTCAAGCCCTTCGTGCTGGCGACCGCCATGCAGATCGGCGTCCAGACGGCCACCGACGACAAGGGCAAGCCGAAGCGGATCAACGCCGACAGCCGCTACCTGTCCGACGACATGTCCGAGATCCGCAAGCCGGACGGCTCGCTGGTGATCGGCGACGACGGCAAGCCCTACCGGCAGAAGAACGAGGACTCCGGCAAGCGCGGTTACGTCTCGCTGCGGGCGGCCATGCAGAACTCGTTCAACGTGCCCTTCGTCCAGCTCAACCAGGACGTCGGCGGTCAGAACGTGGCCAACATCGCCGAGCAGATGGGCGTCAGGAAGGAGAGCTTCGCCGACCCGAAGACCCCGACCTTCGCCCTCGGCACCTCCACCATCAGCCCGATCCGGATGGCCACCGCCTACGGCACCCTGGCGGCCAGCGGCAAGGAGGCCGAGCCCTACTCGGTCACCAAGGTCGAGGTGAACGGCATCGAGCGCCCGGGCTTCGGCAAGAAGGACCCCCGGGTCGCCCTGGAGCCGGCCGTCGCGGACAACGTCACCGACGTGCTGGTGAACGTGGTGAAGAACGGTACCGGTTTCAAGGCCAAGGAGCTGGGCCGCCCGGTGGCCGGCAAGACCGGTACCACCGACCAGAACAAGTCGGCCTGGTGGGTCGGCTACACCCCGCAGCTGGTGACCAGCGTCGCGATGTGGCGCGAGGACCCGAGCAAGCACGAGCGGCTGTCGCTCAACGGCACCGGCGGCAAGGAGTCCATCCACGGTGGTGACATCCCGACCGACGTCTTCACCCGGTACATGAAGGCCGCGCTGGCCAACGAGAAGAAGATGGACTTCCCGACCCCGCAGCCGGTCGGCACCGAGGTGGACTCCTCCGGCGCCCCGGTCTCGCCGAGCATGACGCCCACGCCGACGACGAGCGACACCCCGTCGGCCCCGCCCGCGACCCAGCCGGCCAACAACCAGCCGCCGCCGACCAACAACAACCAGCCGCAGCCGCCCGTGTCCAGCCAGGGCCCGGGCTGTGTCCCGGGCGTGGACTGCCCGGGCACGCAGCCGAGCCAGACGTCGACGCACAAGACGACCAACCCCGGTCCGACGAGCAGCTGCGGCCTCCTCGGCTGCAGCACGCCCCCGCCCACGGCGCCGCCGACGGACCCCCCGCCGACGACCACCAAGCCGAGCGGCAGGCCGTCGACACCGTCCTCGACCGGCAACGGGCTGTTGCCCTGACCACCACCCGCTGAGCGGATGAACCGAACGGCGGTGGCGGCCCTCTCCGGAGGGCCGCCACCGCCGTTTCGTCATGATTCGCCGTGCCGCCGGGCGACGGAGGCCGGGCCCGTTGCGGGGTCCTCCTCGTCCCGGTGGGGCCGGTGCGGCAGGATGTCCGGCATGACGTCGAGCGATCGTGACGAATCCGCAGGGCCGGCCGGGCCCGGCGACGCCGCAGGACCGGTCGGGCCGGCCGTCGCCACGGCCGCGCCGCCGGTCAACACCGTGGTCGTCCCGGCCGACGAGGACCCGGTGGCGGCGGCCGGCAGCGAGGTGATCGGCGGCCCGCCCGGCCGCCGGGCGCTGCTGGGCGTCTCCTGGTGGATCCCGGCGCGCTTCCTGGCGCTGGCGGTGATCGTGATCTCGGTGCTCGGCATGGTGCAGAAGGCGCCCTGCTACAACCAGGCCTGGTTCCAGCCGGGTTCGCCGCAGTACATCCACGCCTGCTACAGCGACATCCCGCACCTGTTCTCCGGCCGCGGCTTCTCGGCCGGGCTGCACCCGTACGTGGACCGCGTCCCGGGCACCTCGGGGGATCTGCAGTACCTCGAATACCCGGTGCTGACCGGCCTGTTCATGCAGGTCGCGGCCTGGCTGACGCCCGGCGCCGGCACCGCGCAGGACCAGGAGCGGTGGTTCTGGGCGATCAACGCGGGGCTGCTGATGGCCTGCGCGGTGGTCGCCGTGGTGGCGCTCTCGCGCACCCACCGCCGCCGCCCCTGGGACGCCCTGCTGTTCGCGCTCGCGCCCGTCCTGCTGCTGAACGGCACGGTCAACTGGGACCTCCTCGCGGTCGCGCTGGCCGCCGTGGCGATGGCCTGGTGGTCCGGCTCCCGGCCCGGCTGGGCGGGTGTCTTCATCGGCCTGGCCACCGCGGCCAAGCTCTACCCGGTGCTGCTGATCGGCCCGCTGCTGGTGCTCTGCTGGCGGGCCGGGAAGTGGCGCGAGTTCCGGGTGATGCTGGCCGGCGCGGCCGGCTCCTGGCTGCTGGTCAACCTGCCGATCATGGC
This sequence comes from Kitasatospora sp. NPDC088264, assembly GCF_040685715.1. NCBI lineage: Bacteria > Bacillati > Actinomycetota > Actinomycetes > Kitasatosporales > Streptomycetaceae > Kitasatospora > Kitasatospora sp. NPDC088264. Next base: position 259,974 of record NZ_JBFBIR010000002.1, on the reverse strand, counting down.
GGCCAACTGGCAGGGCTGGTCGACCTTCTACGTGTTCAGCAAGCACCGCGCCGAGGACTACGGCTCGTTCTGGCTGATCCTGATGCAGAGCCGGGGCACGGGGCTGGCCGACCTCGACCTCTACATCGGCGTGCTGATGGTCCTCGGCTGCCTGGCCATAGCGTGGCTCGGCTTCTCGGCGCCCCGCCGCCCGCGCTTCGCGCAGCTGGCCTTCCTGGTGGTCGCCCTGTTCGTGCTGGTCAACAAGGTGTACTCGCCGCAGTACGCGCTCTGGCTGCTGCCGCTCGCGGTGCTGGCCCGGCCGCGCTGGCGGGACTTCCTGATCTGGCAGGCCTGCGAGGTGCTGTACACCCTGGGCATCTGGTCCCACCTGGGCTTCGTCACCGGGCCCAAGCAGCACGGGATCGGCGAGGCCTGGTACCACTTCGCGGTCGTGCTGCACCTGCTGGGCACGCTCTACCTGGTGGTCATGGTGGTCCGCGACGCCCTGCAGCCGGACCGCGACCCGGTGCGCTGGGACGGCAGCGACGACCCGTCGGGCGGGGTGCTCGACCGGGCCCCGGACGTGTTCGTGCTCGGCACCGCCCGGACGCTGCGCGAGGAGGAGAGCTACGCCGGATACGCGCCGGCCGGCTCCGAGCAGTGGCTGGACGAGCCAGGACTGCCGGAACCGGCCGAGAAGGCGTAGGCGCTCACGGGCGCTTCGGTCGCTCTAGCGGTCCACCACGCGGTCGAAGTGCGTGGTGGTGTGCCGGACCTGGAGGCCGAGCTCCTCGCCGATCGCGGGGGGCTTGGTCTCGCCGTCCAGGAACAGCAGCGAGACCTGCATGTGCGGCGGCTCGGCGAACCAGAGCTGCTTGCCGGCCCAGTGGAACGGCGACTTGGTCTTGTTGACGGTCGCCAGGCCGGCCCGGGCGATGCCCTTGGCCCGGGAGGCCATGGTCTGCACGTACTTGGGCGCCTCCAGGCCGATGCCGTGCGCGGTGCCGCCGGCCACCACCACGATGTGGCCGTCGGCCGGCGCCGGGTGCTGGCGGTAGCCGTAGCGGTCGCCCTTCTTCACCGGGGTGACGTCCAGCACCGTGGCCCGGACCTCCAGCGCACCGTGGTCGCCCAGCCAGAGCCGGGTGCCGATCCGGGCCCGGAAGACGATGTCCGGGTAGCGCTGGGCCAGCTGCTCCATGCCGGCCGCGCCGAGGTGGCTGACGTACACGGTGTGCACCGGCACCCCGGCCGCCCGGGCGGTGTCCACCCAGTGGACGACCTCCTCGGTCGGGCTGGAGCCGTCCGGCCGGTCCATCGGCAGGTGCAGCGCCAGGCCCTCGAAGGCGACGCCGTCCAGCTCGGCGGCGACGGCCGTGAGGTCGGCGGCGCTCACCCCGTGGCGGCGCATGGAGGTCATGCACTCCACCACCACCCGGGCGCCGCGCAGCGCCCGCAGCGCGTCCAGGTTCGCCACCGTCCGGATCACCCGGGCGTGCGGCAGCGGCAGGACCTCCTCGCCGACCCGGTACGGGGTGAGCACCAGCAGCTCGCCGCCGTACCACTCGGCGGCGTCGGCCGCCTCGTACGCGGTGCCGACGGCCAGCACACCGGTGCCCAGCAGCGTCGCCTCCTCGGCCAGCCGGTGGTTGCCCAGGCCGTAGCCGTTCCCCTTGGCGACCGGCACCAGGCCGGGGAACTCGGCGAGGACGGAGCGCTGGTGGGTGCGCCAGCGTTCGGTGTCGAGGTAGAGCGACAGCGTCATCGGGTCAGCCTCCTCAGCGGCGGGACATGTAGAGGTCGAGGGCCTTGTGCAGCAGCTTGTTGAGCGGGAAGTCCCACTCGCCGAGGTACTCGGCGGCCTGGCCGCCGGTGCCGACCTTGAACTGGATCAGGCCGAACAGGTGGTCGTTCTCGTCCAGGGTGTCGCTGATGCCGCGCAGGTCGTAGACGCCGCCGCCGAGCGCGTAGGAGTCGCGCATCATCCGCCACTGGATCGCGTTGGACGGCTTGACCTCGCGCTTGTGGTTGGCCGAGGCGCCGTAGGAGTACCAGACGTGCTCGCCGACCACCAGCATCGTGGTCGCGGCCAGCGGCTCGCCGTCGTGGTAGGCGATGTAGAGCCGCATCCGGTTCTGGTCCTCGGCGGTGAGGGCCTTCCACATCCGCTGGAAGTAGGACAGCGGGCGCGGGGTGAACTTGTCGCGCTCGGCGGTCACCAGGTAGAGCTGGTGGAAGATCGGCAGCTCGTCGTAGCCGCCCTGGTACACCTCGACGCCGCTCTTCTCGGCCTTCTTGATGTTGCGGCGCCAGAGCTGGTTGAAGTTCTTGTGGATGTCGTCCAGCGAGCGGTTGGCCAGCGGCACCTGGAACACGTAGCGCGGCTGGACGTCGCCGAAGCCGGCGCCGCCGTCCTCGCCCTGCAGCCAGCCGGCCTTGCGCAGCCGGTCGGCCACCTCGAAGGCGCGCGCCTCGTACCAGTCGGCCTCGACGTCGCGCAGGCGCTTGGCCTGCTTGCCGGCGATGGCCTCCTTGATGGTGGGGGCGTTCCAGCGGCGGATGACGATCGGCGGGCCCATCTTGACCGAGAACGCGCCCTGCGACTTGAGGTGGGCGAGCATCGGGGAGAGCCAGCGGTCGAGGTCCCGGTCGAACCAGTCGATGACCGGGCCCTCGGGCAGGTAGGCGAGGTAGCGCTTGAGCTTGGGCAGCTGCCGGTAGAGCACCAGGCCGGCGCCGACGAGCTGGTTGGCCTCGTCGAACCAGCCGATCGACTCCGAACGCCACTCGGCCTTCACGTCGCCCCACGACGGCACCTGCATGTGGCTGGCCGAGGCGCGGCTCCTGATGAAGGCGAGGTGCTCCTCGCGGGTGATCGTCCTCAGGCGCAGGCTCATTGCTCGGTGCTCCTCGTCGGTCGGGCTGCGGTGGGCCCAGGTTCTCGGGCTGACCCTATCGTCCGGGGCCCGGGCGCCCGCCGCTGCGGGCGCGACGGCGCCCCCGTCGCGTACCTGTCTCCTTGCAGATACGCCACGGGGGCGCCGAGGGTTCCGGAACGGTGCGACCGGGGCGGCTCAGCCCCAGAGGCCGCCCCGGGCGATGCCGAGGTAGAAGCCGATGGCGGAGGCGCCGAGCGTGATCATCAGCACGAAGCGCTCGGCCGTGGTGACCGAGACGAACATGCCGAGCAGCCCCGTGATGATCCCGAACAGACCGGTCCACGAGGTCAGCAGGTGCAGGTTGTGGAAGAACGAGGTGGTGAAGGCGATCACGCCCAGCACGGCGGTGAGGCCCACCAGGGCGTTCTCGCGGGGGTGCGGGTGGCCGTCGGTGTTCAGTGTGAGCGCGGGCATGCGGTGGACGGACTGGGCCATGAGTCCCACCTCCTGGCGTGGAGACGAACGGGCAGGAATCCCGTTCCGTCCAGATTGCGGCGGTTGGGCCGGTCTCACAACCCCTATGCGTTTTGTTCGGCCGTCCGGGTGCGGGTAGGCTGTGCCGTCTGCACTGGTGTAGTTGTGCCCCCTTGCGCCCTCTTCCGGGCGACCACCCCGTCGGGTGAGCGGGGCCCGATTGTCGGACCCGGCCGCTACGGTGGCCGGTGTCGTCACTGCTCCGGTGCCGACGCTGCACAACCCTCCTGCCACGGAGAGACCGTGGCCGTTGAGTCCAAAGGAGGTGGGTTACCCATGCGTCACTACGAGGTGATGGTCATCCTCGACCCCTCGGTCGAGGAGCGCGCTGTCTCCCCCCTGATCGAGAACTTCCTCACCGTCGTCCGGAACGCCGGCGGCAAGGTGGAGAAGGTCGACACCTGGGGTCGTCGCCGTCTGGCTTACGAGATCAACAAGCAGTCCGAGGGCATCTACTCGGTCATCGACCTGAAGGCCACGCCTGAGGTCGTCAAGGAGCTCGACCGCCAGATGGGCCTGAGCGAGTCGGTTCTGCGGACCAAGGTCCTGCGCCCGGACACCCACTGAGCCACCTCTGAGGCCTTCGGGTCTCGGGTAGCTCGCGTCCGCTGTTTCACGTGAAACAGCGGTGAACGGACATCTTCCCGAGAGGTCATCACCACCATGGCAGGCGAGACCGTCATCACCCTCGTCGGCAATCTCGTCGACGACCCCGAGCTGCGCTTCACCCCGTCGGGTGCGGCGGTCGCGAAGTTCCGTATCGCGTCCACCCCCCGCACCTTCGACCGTCAGACGAACGAGTGGAAGGACGGCGAGAGCCTCTTCCTCACGTGCAACGTCTGGCGGCAGCCGGCGGAGAACGTGGCCGAGTCGCTGCAGCGCGGCATGCGCGTCATCGTGCAGGGCCGACTGCGCCAGCGGTCTTACGAGACCAAGGAAGGCGAGAAGCGGACGGTCTTCGAGGTCGAGGTCGACGAGGTCGGCCCGAGCCTGCGCTCGGCGACCGCGAAGGTCACCCGGGCCAACCGGTCCGGTGGCCCCGGCGGCTCCGGTGGCGGCTTCGGCGGCCAGCAGGGCGGCGCCGGTGGCCAGCAGGGCGGCTGGGGCGGCGGTGGCGGCCAGCAGGGCGGCGGCAGCTGGGGTGGAAACTCCGGCGGCGGCGGCCAGTCCGGCCCCTCCGACGACCCGTGGGCGTCCAGCACTCCGTCCGGCGGCCAGCAGGGCGGCGGCAGCTGGGGCGCCCCGTCCGGTGGCGGCTTCTCGGAAGAGCCCCCGTTCTAAGAGCTGACAGATTTCGTGCGGCCCGGCCGCCGGCGTCCTGAGGACGCCGGCCGGGCCGTGAACCCCAAATGGAGCACACAATGGCGAAGCCGCCTGCTCGCAAGCCGAAGAAGAAGGTTTGCGTCTTCTGCAAGGACAAGGTCAACTACGTTGACTACAAGGACACGAACCTGCTGCGGAAGTTCATCTCCGACCGTGGCAAGATCCGTGCCCGCCGGGTCACCGGCAACTGCACCCAGCACCAGCGTGACGTCGCCACGGCCGTGAAGAACAGCCGTGAGATGGCGCTGCTGCCCTACACCAGCACCGCGCGCTAAGAGAGGGTGACCAAGTAATGAAGATCATCCTCACGCACGAGGTGCCGGGTCTCGGCTCCGCCGGCGAGGTCGTCGAGGTCAAGGACGGCTACGCCCGCAACTACCTGGTTCCGCGTGGCTACGCCATCCGCTGGACCAAGGGCGGCCAGAAGGACGTCGACGCGATCCGTCGCGCCCGCAAGATCCACGAGATCCAGACCCTTGAGGCCGCCAACGAGGTCAAGGGCAAGCTCGAGGGCGTCCAGGTCAAGCTGGCCGTTCGCTCGGGCGACGCCGGCCGTCTGTTCGGTTCGGTGACCCAGGCCGACGTCGTGGAGGCCATCAAGGCCGCCGGCGGCCCGGCCGTGGACAAGCGCGCCGTCGCGATCGCCTCGCCGATCAAGACCGTGGGCACCCACAAGGTCTCGGTCAAGCTGCACGCCGACGTCCAGGCCAACCTCGACGTCGCCGTCGTCGCTGCCTGAGTTCCGTAGCAGTGGCCTGAGGGCCGGACTCCTCCGGGAGTCCGGCCCTCGGTCGTGTTCCGGCGCGTTCGGTGCTGGAGCATTCGCTGCCGGCGCCCTCGGCCCCGGCGCCGTCAGCCCCGGACGGCCCCGGTGACCAGCCAGCGGCCGCCGCGCGCCCGCCCGACCAGGAAGGCCGCGCGGACCAGCATGAACAGGTTCATCGCCCACCACAGTCCGGCCAGCCCGGTGCCGGTGGCCGGCACCGCGATCGCCGCCGGGGTGAACACCGCCAGGGTCGCGATCGCCGCCCAGGCCAGGTAGGGGCCGTCCCCGGCGCCCATCAGCACCCCGTCCAGCACGAAGACCAGGCCGGCGACCGGCTGGCTGAGCGCGAGCAGCAGCAGGGCGGTGTCCAACTGCCCCTGCACCGCCGGATCGGGCGTGAACAGCGGGACGTACAGCGGGCGGGCGGCCACCACCAGCAGTCCCAGCAGCACGCCCGAGCCGATGCCCCACTCGACCATCCGGCGGGTGGCGGCCCTGGCGCCCGGGACGTCCTCGGCGCCCAGGTAGCGGCCGATGATCGCCTGGCCGGCGATCGCGATGGCGTCCAGGGCGAAGGCCAGGAAGCTGAACAGCGTCATGGTGATCTGGTGCGCGGCCACCTGGTCGTCGCCCAGCCGGGCGGCCACCGCAGTGGCGATCATCAGCACCGCGCGCAGGCTGACCGTCCGGACCAGCAGCGGACCGCCCGCCCTCGCACTGGCCCGGATGCCGGCCGCGTCCGGCCGCAGCGAGGCGTGCTCGCGCCGCGCCCCGCGCACCACCACGACCAGGTAGACGGCGGCCATCCCGGTCTGCGCGAGCACGGTGCCCCAGGCCGAGCCGGCCACCCCGAGCCCGGCGCCGTACACCAGGCCGGCGTTCAGGCCGATGTTGGCGGTGAAGCCCGCGATCGCCACCAGCAGCGGCGTGCGGGTGTCCTGGAGGCCGCGCAGCACGCCGGTGGCGGCCATCACCATGAGCATCGCGGGGATGCCCAGGGCGCTGATCCGCAGGTACGTCACGGCGTAGGGGGCGGCGGTCTCCGAGGCCCCCAGGACGTCGGCCGCCCAGGGGGCCAGCAGCACGGTGAGCAGCACCACCGGGACGGCCAGGCCGAGGGCGAGCCAGATGCCGTCGACGCCCTGCTGGACGGCGCCGCGGCGGTCCCCGGCACCGATCCGGCGGGCCACCGCCGCGGTGGTGGCGTAGGCGAGGAAGACGAACACGCCGGTCGCGGTGGACAGTGCGGCGGCGGCGACGCCGACCCCGGCCAGCTGCGGGGTGCCGAGGTGGCCGACGATCGCCGAGTCGGCCATCAGGAACAGTGGTTCGGCGACCAGCGCGCCGAAGGCCGGGACGGCCAGTGCGAGGATCTCCCGGTCGTGCCGGCGTCTGGAGGGGGTCGGGGCTGCGGGAGGGGCGGTCATGGGCTCCAGGCTACTCATCCACAGGTAATGACTGCTAGTGGCAGTTAGCCATTACTCGAATTCTTGAGCGAGGCGCTCGGCCCGCTTCGCGCCCGCGGGCGTCCGGCTGCGTGTGAAGAATTTCTCATGCACAGGCCCGGTAAGAGGTAATACCTGGTCAACAGGTTGACGGTGGACAGATGGTCTGGTTATCCACAGGGCCTTCCACAGGGGCGTCCACAGCTTTGCGGCACTTCTCCACAGCCCAGGGCCGCTCGTCCACACCCCCTGTGGATAACCGCCTTGGCTGAACGGCTCCCGGCGCCTTAGCGTGGGCCCTCCGCCCGACACTCCCGCCCGCCCCGGCGTCCGATTTGTCGGTGCCGTGGCGTACAAAGAGGAGCGGCTCCGCTCCACCCAGCCACCGGCAAGGCCCGCTCCAACTCGCACCACTCGCTGATCGGGGAACACGCGTGACCGGCCCCCAGTACGACGACCACGACGCCCCGCCGCCGGAGGAGGACTGGCAGCCCGCCGAGGACCCCTTCCCGGCCGGCGCCTTCGACGACGCGTCCTTCCCCGACGGGCCCGGCGACCGGCTCCCGGTCTCCCGCAGCCGCTCCGGCCAGGGCGGCGGCCGGGAGGGCAACCGGGACGGCGGCGGTCGCGAGGGCGGCTTCCAGAAGGGCGGCAAGGGCGGCCGGAGCGGCTCCCAGCGCGACGGTTCGCAGAGCGGTGGCGGCGGCTGGCAGCGCCGCGACGACGAGGGCCAGGGCGGCGTGGACGGCTTCGAGCGCGTTCCCCCGCAGGACCTCGCGGCCGAGCAGTCCGTCCTCGGCGGCATGCTGCTCTCCAAGGACGCCATCGCCGACGTGGTCGAGGTACTCAAGCCGGCCGACTACTACCGGCCCGCGCACGAGATGGTCCACGGTGCGATCCTCGACCTGTACGCCCGCGGCGAGCCGGCCGACCCGATCACCGTGGCCGGCGAGCTCACCAAGCGTGGCGAGCTCCAGCGCGTCGGCGGCGCCTCCTACCTGCACACCCTGGTCAACTCCGTCCCGACCGCCGCCAACGCCGAGTACTACGCCCAGATCGTCCACGAGCGCGCCGTCCTGCGCCGTCTGGTCGAGGCCGGCACCCGGATCGCCGGCATGGGCTACGCGGCCGAGGGCGACGTCGACGAGATCGTCAACGCCGCCCAGGCGGAGATCTACGCCGTCACCGAGCAGCGCACCAACGAGGACTACGCGCCGCTCGCCGACATCATGGAGGGCGCCCTCGACGAGATCGAGGCGATCGGCTCCCGCAACGGCCAGATGTCCGGCGTCCCGACCGGCTTCGCCGACTTCGACGCGCTCACCAACGGCCTCCACCCCGGCCAGATGATCGTCATCGCGGCCCGCCCCGCGATGGGCAAGTCGACCCTGGCGCTGGACTTCGCCCGCGCCTGCTCGATCCAGAACAAGCTGCCGAGCGTGATCTTCTCGCTCGAAATGGGCCGCAACGAGATCGCCATGCGCCTGCTGTCCGCCGAGGCCCGGGTCGCGCTGCACCACATGCGCTCCGGGAACATGACGGACGACGACTGGACCCGCGTCGCCCGCCGGATGCCCGACGTCAGCGAGGCACCGCTGTTCATCGACGACTCCCCGAACCTGTCGATGATGGAGATCCGGGCCAAGTGCCGCCGGCTCAAGCAGCGCAACGACATCAAGCTGGTCGTCATCGACTACCTCCAGCTGATGCAGTCCGGCGGCTCCCGCCGGGCGGAGAACCGCCAGCAGGAGGTCTCCGACATGTCGCGAAACCTGAAGCTGCTGGCCAAGGAGCTGGAAGTCCCGGTCATCGCGCTCTCCCAGCTGAACCGTGGCCCCGAGCAGCGCACCGACAAGCGGCCGATGGTCTCCGACCTGCGCGAGTCCGGCTCGATCGAGCAGGACGCCGACATGGTCATCCTGCTCCACCGTGAGGACGCCTACGAGAAGGAGTCCCCGCGCGCCGGTGAGGCCGACCTGATCGTCGCCAAGCACCGTAACGGCCCCACCGCCACCATCACGGTGGCCTTCCAGGGCCACTACTCGCGCTTCGTCGACATGACCCGGGACTAGGAGCGGCCGGGGGGCATCGGGGGGCCTCGTCCGACCGTCACCGAGGCGAACGCATCAGTGTGATGAGCTACTGTCCGTGCGGTGAAAACGATACGACAGCTGTCCGCCCGCCGGGCCGGGGGAAGCAAGCAGGCTCGGGCGGGCGGGTCGGCCAGTCGGCTGGGCTGGCTCGACGCGCTTCGCGGCGTGGCCGCCCTGGTGGTGGCGCTCCACCACTTCGACGTCCTGAAGATGCTGCCGGACGGGGTGGCGTCCTTCATCTGGTGGCACGCGGACCTGGGCCTCTACGGCGTCATGCTGTTCTTCCTGGTCAGCGGTTACATCATCCCGGCCTCGCTGGAGCGCCGCGGGGACGTGCGGGCGTTCTGGATCGGACGGATCTTCCGGCTCTGGCCGCCGGTGATCATCGGTATCACGGTGGCGCTGGCCATCATCCCGAAGGGCGACGGCTCGGTCGCGCTCTTCGCCACCGATCACGACCTGATCTACGTGGCCGCCAACTCGACCATGCTGCAGGACTTCATGGGCGTCTGGAACGGCCTGGGCGTCATGTGGACCCTCAGCTACGAGATGGTCTTCTACTACATGGTCACCGCGCTCTTCACGGTCGGCCAGCACCGCCGCAGCGGCCCGATCGCGGTCGGCTTCGCCGGCGTGGCGCTGCTCTTCGGCACCTCCATCGCCTCCCACACGCTGACCAGCGACATCACCTCGACCCGCAACCTGGTCTGGGGCTCCGTCCTGATCGTGCTGTTCGGCTTCGCCTGCGTGCTGAGCGGCCGGCCGAACCTGACCCGGGTCGGGGCGATCACGCTCGGTCTGCTGGGCTTCGTGCTGATGTACAACAACAGCCGGGCCCCGATGTTCGAGACCCTGATGATCTTCGCGACGATGTTCGCGGGCACCGCGATCTACCGGGCCGAGAACCGCCAGATCGACCGCCTCCAGGCGATCCTGTGCTGCGGCTTCGTGGTCGTCGCGGGGGTGGCCGTCGCCTGGATGTACAACCGTGACGGCATGGAGCAGAACACCTGGACGGCCGGCTGGATGGCCTGGGCCGGCTCCTACCTCGGGGCCTGGATCACGTTCGGCATCGGCATGGCGCTGCGCAAGCGCCGCTTCCCGAAGCCGCTCACCTGGCTCGGCGGGATCAGCTTCTCGCTCTACCTGCTGCACGTCCCGCTGGTGCACACCATCCAGCCGCTGCTGCACGTGCCCAAGGTGCCGCCGACGACCGGCGGCAAGCTGATCTGGACGGCCGAGTACCTCGCCGTGATCATGCTGGCGAGCTGGGTGATGTACCGGCTGGTGGAGCTGCCCGTGCAGAAGCTGGGCCGCAAGGTGGCCAAGGCGGTCGAGCGCCGCTGGCCGGGCGGTGCCCCGCAGCCGGCGGTCGCCGCGTCGATCGGGGTGCCCGCGACCGGCGAGGCCGCCGGGGCTGTTCCGGCTCAGTCCGGGGAGAAGGGCCAGGGCGGGGGCCAGGATCAGGAACAGGTGCCGGTCGAGGTCGGAGCCGGCGGCCCGGGGCAACGGGTCGGCTGACCGCCGCACGGACACACCGAGGGCTCGCCTCCCACTGGGGAGGCGAGCCCTCGGCGCGTGGCCCCCGGGCGCCGTCAGACGGTGACGGTGGCGCGGAAGAGGGTCGTGGCGGTGCCGGACAGCCGGGTGGGGGTGCCGGTGGCGGGGAGGAAGGCCGACCGGCCGCGGGCGAGGTCCAGGGTGCTGCCGTCGGCGGCGGTGAGCCGGGCGGTGCCCTCGGTGCAGAGCAGGATCTGCGGGGCGCGGCCGTCGATCTCGCGGTCCCGGCCGTCCAGGACGAAGCGGGAGAGCCGGAACTCGTCGATCGGGACGGGGTAGAGCTCCTCGCCGGCGGTGCCGTCGACCGGGCGGGGGTGCAGCAGCTCGGGGGCGCCGGCCTCGAAGACCAGGACCTTCAGCAGCTCGGGCAGGTCGATGTGCTTGGGGGTGAGGCCGGCCCGCAGCACGTTGTCGGAGTTGGCCTGGAGTTCGACGCAGGCACCCGCCAGGTAGGCGTGCGGCACGCCGGCGTCCAGGTAGAGCGCCTCGCCGGCCCGGAGCCGGAAGTGGTTGAGCAGCAGGGCGGCGATCAGGCCGCGGTCCTCCGGGAAGTCCTCGGCGATCCGGGCGTACGGCCCGTAGTCGCCGGCCGGGTCGGTGCGGGCCAGGGCCTCGGCCGTCTCCCGGACGGTCTCCTCGGCGGCCTTCCCGTCCATGGTGAGGATGGCGGCCAGCGTGCCGCGCAGCGCCTCGGCCTCGTCCTCGACGGCCAGCAGGTCGATCAGCGGGCCGAGCCCGGGCACCGCGAGCCCGGCCATCAGCCCGGCCGCCTCGGCGGGCCGCCGGAAGCCGCAGAGCCCCTCGAAGGCGCCCAGCGCGCAGACCATCTCGGGCTTGTGGTTGGCGTCGCGGTAGCTCCGCTCGGGGGCGTCCAGCGGGACGCCGAGGGCGTTCTCGGCGGCGAACCCGGCGCGGGCCTGCGCGATCGTGGGGTGGGCCTGGATGGACAGCGGGATGCCCGCGGTCAGGATCTTGAACAGGAACGGCAGGGTCGGACCGAACCTGGCGACGGTCGCGGCGCCGAGCTCGCCCTCGGGGTCGGCCGCGATCAGCTCGTCCAGCCGGCGGGGCCCCTCGCCCCGGTCGGCCCGGGACGGGTCGCCGGGGTGGGCGCCCATCCACAGCTCGGCCTGCGGTTCGCCGGTCGGCTCCTGCCCGAGCAGTTCGGGCAGGGCGGTCAGCGACCCCCAGGCGTACGGGCGGACGGTGTTGATGAGCCTGTCCATGCGCGCGGTCCTACTCCTTCGCTGGGTGGCGGGTGTGCCGGATCGTCGGGGCAACGGGCCCGGCGGTGCGGGGGGCCGGGCACGGGCAAGGTCATCGACCCTAGCCGACCGGTGTCGCCCGCGAGGAAACGACGGGTACCGGAGGGGAGTGCCCTGGCCGGACCGGTGGTTCCCGGGCGCGGTAGTAGGATGCCAGGACGCAGTAGTCTCCGCCCTGCACAGCAGTTTCCACCGTGGTCACCCCGTCGGCGGGCTGCCGGCGGAGCCGCGTTCCAGAGTGCGGGCGATGGTGTTCTGACACTCCCCGCCATCGGCCGAGAGGTTTGTACGTGACCGTGAACCAGCAGAGTTTTGCTGATCTCGGCAGGGTCCTGGTGATCATTCCGACCTACAACGAGGCGGAGAACGTCGAGCGGATCGTCGGCCGGGTGCGGGCGGCGGTCCCCGAGGCCCACGTGCTGGTCGCCGACGACAACAGCCCCGACGGCACCGGCGAACTGGCCGACAAGCTGTCCGCCGAGGACCCGAACGTGCACGTCATGCACCGCAAGGGCAAGGAGGGCCTGGGCGCCGCCTACCTCGCGGGCTTCCGTTGGGGCATCGACCACGGCTACGACGTCCTGGTCGAGATGGACGCGGACGGCTCGCACCAGCCCGAGGAGCTGGACCGACTGCTGGGCGCGCTGCGCGGCGCCGACCTGGTGCTGGGCTCGCGCTGGGTGCCGGGCGGCCGGGTGGTGAACTGGCCGAAGTCGCGCCTGCTGCTCTCCCGCGGTGGCTCGACCTACTCGCGGCTGGCGCTGGGCGTGCCGATCCGGGACGTCACCGGCGGCTACCGGGCGTTCCGCAAGGAGACCCTGCTGGGCCTGGGCATGGACGAGGTGGCCTCGGCCGGGTACTGCTTCCAGGTCGACCTGGCCTGGCGCACGGTGAAGGCCGGGTTCAAGGTGGCCGAGGTGCCGATCACCTTCGTCGAGCGCGAGCTGGGCGCGTCCAAGATGAGCCGCAACATCGTGGTCGAGGCGCTGTGGCGGGTGACCGCCTGGGGCGTCTCCGACCGGCTGGCCCGCCTGCGCGGCGCGGTCAAGCGCTGACCTCCACGACGTAACCGCCCGGGGCCCGTCCGTCGTCACGACGGACGGGCCCCGGGCGGTTACGTGCCCTGGGGCAGGCCGCCCACAACGCCGAGGCGCCGGCCGTTTGAACCGCGGTGTGACCTGAGCCGGAAGGCGCGCCCCGCCGGGCGCGCCTTCCGCGCAATCCGACACCGGTACTCCCATGCTGTAGGGCGCAGGAAGTCCGACCGCCGACCAGAGGGAGCAGCCAGTGACGTCGTCCCCGCCCGAGGAGGGCGCCGGCGCGGAGCGCACGGCCGCCGAGGCCGCCGCCCCGGACCCCGAGCGGCCCGCCCGCCCGCTGGAGATCGCCGTCTTCACCGGCCCCGAATCGGCCTTCTTCGCCACCTCCACCCTGATCCTCGGCGAGCGGACCGCGATCCTGGTCGACGCCCAGCTCACCCGCAGCGCCGGCCGCGAACTCGCCGAATGGGTCGCCGGCAAGGGCCGCCGACTGCTCGCCATCGTCGTCACCCACCACCACCCCGACCACTACTTCGGCGCCGAGGAGGTGCTGAGGCTCTTCCCCGACGCCCGGCTGCTGGCCGCGCCCGCCGTGGTCGACGGCATCCGGCGCACCGCCGCCGCCAAGGTCGCCCAGTGGAAGCCGGTCTACGGCGACGACATCCCGGACCACCCGCTGATCCCCGCCCCGCTGCTGCCGCAGCCGCTCATGCTCGACCGCCAGGTCATCCCCGTGCTGCTGCTCGGCCAGGCCGACTGCGGCGACTCGACGGTCGTCCACGTGCCGAGCATCCGGACGGTGATCGCCGGGGACTTCGCCTACAACGGCACCCACGTCTGGACCGCCGACACCACCCCGGCCCAGCGCACCACCTGGGGCCACAACCTCGGCCGGATCGCCGACCTCGGCGTGGACCGGGTCATCGCCGGCCACCGCGCCCCCGACCAGGGCGACGACGCCGCCCGGGTGCTCGCCTTCACCGGCGAGTACCTCCAGGACTTCGACCGGCTGCTGGCCGAGCACCCGCACGACCCGGAGGCACTGGTCACCGCGATGAACGAGCGGTACGGGGAGCTGACGCTGCCGGCCATCCTGGAACTGGGTGCCGCCGCCAACACCGCCCGGGCGGCGCGAGGGGGCGAGATCGTCGAGGCGGAGATCGTCGAGGACGACATCATCGAGGCGGAGATCGTCGAGGACGAGCTCGTCGAGGAGCCCGAGGAGTCCACGGAGCCCGAGGGGCCCGGGAAGTCCCCGGAGCGCGGGACGGGCGGAGCCGAGTAGGGCGGATACTGGCCGCATGACGCCCTACGACGTGATCGTCCCGGCCGGCGGGGGCGCCCGTCGCCTCGGCGGGGCCGACAAACCCGGGCTGACCGTGGGCGAGACCACCCTGCTCGACCGGGTGCTCGCGGCCTGCGCGGGCGCCCGCACCACCGTCGTGGTCGGCCCCGGCCGGCCGACCGCGCGCACCGGCGTCCGCTGGACCAGGGAGCAGCCGCCGGGCGGTGGGCCGGTCGCCGCCGTCGCCGCCGGACTCGACCTGGTCACCGCGCCGACCGTGCTGCTGCTCGCCGCCGACCTGCCGTTCCTGGACCGGCGGACCGTCGACCGGCTGGTCACCGCCCTCGCCGAGGCAGGCCCGGCCGTCGACGCCGCCGTCCTGGTCGACGCCGGCGGGCGCGACCAGCCGCTCGCCGCCGCCTACCGCACCGCCCCGCTGCGCACCGCGCTGGCCGCCCTCGGCGATCCGGCCGGTCTCCCGCTGCGCCGCCTCACCGGCGGTCTCGCCCGGCAGTTGGTGGCCGACACCGACAACGTCGCCTACGACTGCGACACCTGGGAGGACCTCGAACAGGCCCGGGAGCGCGACCGGTCGTAGGGGCGCCCTCCGGGTCCGTGTTCACGGCCCGCGCGGGTGTCCGTGCGGGAAACGACGCGCGCCGCACACGGGGCGAACACTCCGGGGAAACCGCCGATCAGGCAGCATGGGCGCATGGAGCGCACGCTGGAGGACTGGATCGCCGAGGTCAGGGCCGACCTGGGCATCGACCTGGACGTCGACGTCCGGGGACTGCTCGACCTCGCCCGGGTGGTCGCGCACGGGGTGGCCCGCCCGGCCGCGCCGCTGACCGCCTTTCTGATCGGCTACGCGGCCGCCCAGCAGGGCGGCGGGCCGGAGGCCGTGGCCGAGGCCGCCCGGCGGACCGCCGCGCTCGCCGAGCGCTGGAGCGCCGACGCCGGGCCGGGCGAGCCGTGAGCGCCGTCGGCCAGACCACCGTGGCCGCCCCGCCGACCGGCCCCGGCGTGCTGAGCTGGGCGCAGGCCCGCGAGGCCGCCCGCCGGGCCGGGCTGCGTCCGCTGCCGGCGGTCGGGCTGCCGCTCGCCGAGGCACTCGGCCGCACCCTCGCCGAGCCGCTCACCGCGCTGACCGACCTGCCCGCCTTCGACACCTCCGCGATGGACGGCTGGGCGGTCGCCGGGCCGGGCCCCTGGCGGGTCGCCGGGCGGGTGCTGGCCGGCCGGGCCGCGTCCGCGCCGCTGGCCGACGGCGCCGCCGTCGAGATCGCCACCGGCGCCCAACTGCCGCCCGGCGCCACCGCCGTCCTGCGCCGTGAGCACGGCCGCACGGACGGCACGCTGCTGCACGACTGCGGCCACCAATCGCTGACCACCGGTCAGGACGTCCGCCCGCGCGGCCAGGAGTGCCGCCGCGGCGAGGCGTTGCTGCCCGGTGGCGCCCTGGTCGGCCCGGCCGTGCTCGGCCTGGCCGCCGCCTGCGGTCACGACCGGCTCGCCGTGCGCCGTCGCCCGGTGGTCGAACTGCTCGTCCTCGGCGATGAGTTGCTCGCCTCGGGCGTCCCAGGTCCGGGCCTGGTCCGGGACGCGCTCGGGCCGCTGCTGCCGCCCTGGCTGCGGGCGGCCGGTGCCGAGGTGGCCGAAGTGCGGTCCGTCCGGGACGACTTCGGGCTGCTCCGGGACGCGCTGCGGCACTCCACCGCCGACATCGTGGTCACCACCGGCGGAACGGCGGCCGGCCCGGTCGACTTCCTGCACCGGGCCCTCGCCGAGGCCGGGGCCCGGCTGCTGGTGGACGGCGTGGCCGTCCGCCCCGGACACCCGATGCTGCTGGCCGAACTCCCGTCGGCCGCATGCCCGTCAGCCGGCCCCGCCCGGAGCGGGCTTCCGGGCGGGGACCCAGCCGGGCTTCCGGGTGGGCTTCCGGGCGGGCTTCCGGGCGGGCGGCACCTGGTGGGCCTGCCCGGCAACCCGCTGGCCGCCGTCGCCGGGACGGTCACCCTCGCCCTGCCGCTGCTGCACGCCCGCAGCGGGCGGTCCGCCGTCACCCCGGCCCTCGCACCCACCGCCGTCGGCCTGCCCGGGCACCCGGTGGACACCCGGCTGCTGCCCGTCCGGCACACCGCCGACGGCGTCGTCCCGCTCGCCTTCGACGGGCCCGCGATGCTGCGCGGCCTCGCCCGGGCCGAGGCGCTGGCCGTGGTCCCGCCCGGCGGCGCGGCGGCCGGCGAACCCGTCGAACTGCTGGAGGCGCCGTGAACGGGCCCACCGGGGCGTGCGCGCCCCACGACAGCGGGGAGGTGGCCGCATGAGCAGGATGCGGGGTGCGCCCGCCCCGGGGACCGAGCCGTGGTCGGACGCCGGGATCGTGCTGCCCGCCCGGCGGAGCGCGCCGGCCCTCCGGCAGGTCGGCTCCCGGCTGCTGCTGGCGCTCGCCGTCCTGGTCGCCACGACGCTGATCGTCTACGTCGACCGGGACGGTTACAACGACAACGCGGGCGACGGGGTCAGCTTCCTGGACGCGGCGTACTACGCCACCGTGACGCTGTCCACCACCGGGTACGGCGACATCACCCCGTACAGCGACGGCGCCCGGCTCACCAACATCTTCGTGATCACCCCGCTGCGCGTGGTGTTCCTGATCATCCTGGTCGGGACCACGCTGGAGGTGCTCACCGAACGAACCCGCCAGCAGTGGCGGTTGAACCGCTGGAGGTCCACCGTGCGCGAGCACACCGTCGTCATCGGGTACGGCACCAAGGGCCGCAGCGCCGTCGACACCCTGCTCGGGCAGGGCGTGAAGAAGGACGAGATCGTCGTCGTCGACCCGCAGCGCAAGGTGATCGACCAGGCCGCCCGGCACGGGCTGGTCGGCGTGGTCGGCGACGCCACCCGCACCGACACGCTGCTGCGGGCCGAGGTGCCCACCGCCGCCCGGGTCGTGGTCGCGCCGGAACGGGACGACACCGCCGTCCTGGTCACGCTGACGGCGCGCCAGCTGAACAAGGGCGCCACCGTGGTCGCGGCCGTCCGGGAGGACGAGAACGCCCCGCTGCTGCGGCAGAGCGGCGCCGACGTCGTCGTCACCAGCTCCAGTTCGGCCGGGCGGCTGCTCGGCCTGTCGATGCTCAGCCCGCACGCCGGCGCGGTGATGGAGGACCTGCTCACCTACGGCAACGGCCTGGACGTGGTCGAGCGCCCCGTCACCCGGGCCGAGGCCGGGCACAGCCCGCGCGCGTGCGAGGACCTGGTGGTCGCGGTGGTCCGCGGCCGGCGGGTGCTCAACTACACCGAGCCCGAGGCCGCCGTGCTCCAGCTCACCGACCGGGTGATCGTGATCAAGTCGACCGGCTGACGCAGGCCTTGCCCGCTCCTCGCCATGACGCGCAGTAGGTTCGGGGCATGCATGCGATGACGATTCCCGTACCCGGTGGTCCCGAGGCACTCGTGTGGGCGGAGGTGCCCGACCCGGTGCCCGGCGAGGGCGAGGTCCTGGTCGAGGTGGCGGCCACCGCCGTCAACCGCGCCGACCTGCTCCAGCGGCAGGGCAACTACAACCCGCCGCCCGGCGCCTCGCCCTACCCCGGGCTGGAGTGCGCCGGGCGGATCGTCGCCCTCGGCCCGGGCGTGTCCGGCTGGGCGGTCGGCGACGAGGTGTGCGCGCTGCTGTCCGGCGGCGGGTACGCGCAGCTCGTCGCGGTGCCGACCGGGCAGCTGCTGCCGCTGCCCAAGGGCCTGGGCTTCGAGGAGGCCGCCGCGCTGCCCGAGGTCGCCTGCACGGTGTGGTCCAACGTGTTCCTCACCGCCCACCTGCGGCCCGGCGAGACGGTGCTGCTGCACGGCGGCGCGAGCGGCATCGGGACCATGGCGATCCAGCTGGCCAAGGCGGTGGGCGCGCGGGTCGCGGTGACCGCGGGCAGCGCCGGGAAGCTGGCCCGGTGCGTCGAACTCGGTGCCGACATCGCGATCGACTACCGCGAGCAGGACTTCGTCGAGGTGCTCAAGGAGGCCACCGGCGGGGCCGGGGTGGACGTGATCCTGGACATCATGGGCGCCAAGTACCTGCAGCGGAACGTGGACGCGCTGGCCGTCAACGGGCGGCTGGTGATCATCGGGCTGCAGGGCGGCGTGAAGGGCGAGCTCGACCTCAACGCGCTGCTGCGCAAGCGCGCCGCGGTGATCGCCACCAATCTGCGCGGGCGCCCGTTGGCGGAGAAGGCGGCGATCGTGGCGGCGGTGCGCGAGCACGTGTGGCCGCTGGTGGAGTCCGGGGTGGTGAAGCCGGTGATCGACCGGGTGCTGCCGCTGACCGACGCCGGCGACGGGCACCGGGTGCTGGAGGCGGGGGAGCAGGTCGGCAAGGTCGTGCTGCGGGCCTGATCCTGGTCCGAGGGCCTGCGGCCCGAGGCGGGACGTCCGAAATGCCCTGATCGTCGGATTGTGTGAGGCTGGTTCGGAGCTGTCCCGCCGCCGACCCCGCCGCGCGCGGTCGGCCGTCGGAAGGACCTCCGACCGTGGCCGCACCAACGCACCTCCTCGGGCCGCTGCCCGCCGCGCCGCACCACCGTCGTACCCGCCGTACCCGCCGTACCGGCCCGGGCCGGGCCCAGCGACTGATCGCGGCGGCCGTGCTCGGGCTCACGCTCCCGCTGGCCGCCGCTTCGGCGGCCGCCGCCGTCGGGCCGGCGGCGGCGTCGCCGTCCCCGTTCACCGCTGAGCCCGCCGCCGTGGGCAGGCCGGAGCCAGCGGCCGTTCCGGCGGTCGGGCCGCCGCGGCACCCGCGCCCCGGCCGGGGCGACGGGGTCTACCGGCGCTGGGCGGTGTGGGCGCCCGAGCGCGCCGACAGCGCCCCGGAGCGGGCGCCGGAGCGGGCTCCCGAGCAGAACCCCGAGCAGAACCCTGCGCAGGTTCCCGAGCAGAACCCCGACCAGGTTCCTGACCGGAGCACCGGGCAGGCCGGTGCGGGGGACCAGCCCGAGGCCGACCAGGGCACCCCGGACGCGGCGGCTCCCGGCGCCGACGCCGCACCGGACGCCGCCACCGCGGCCGCCCAAGCCGTCGCCGCCGCCGTCCCCGCCGTCCTGCCCGCCCGCTGGCGGGACGCCTCGACCGTCCAGTTCCCGCTGGGCGCGGGGCTGGGGTTGATCGGCTGCGGCCTGGGGTTGATCGGGTTGCGGCTGCGCCGGGGGTGAGCCGCGGGGTGGGGGCGGCGGCGGGGTAGGTTCCGTGAGGGGTGTGTGCACGCCCCAGGGAGCCGGGGCGTGCCGGGAGCTGAGTATCCGTACGGATTCCGGGGCGGCGCCCGGGGGCGTACCGTCGTCAGCGGTGGCTCAGGACGGCGGTTGTACGGGGGCTTCCGCCCGACCAACCCCAGTGAGAGAGAATGTTGTTCATGACGAATCCGATGAACGAGCGCTCGTTTCAGCAGCCATTCCAGGCCGCGGGCGGGCAGTCGCAGGACGGCCAGAAGGTGCTGATCGTCGGACCGGACGGGCTGCCCGTGGGCCAGGGGTTCGCCGGCTCGGCGGGGGACGAGGACGAGGGCGACCTGCCGCGGGAGCTCCCGGTGACCGAGATGGTCGAGCAGCCCGCGAAGGTCATGCGCATCGGCAGCATGATCAAGCAGCTGCTGGAGGAGGTCCGGGCGGCGCCCCTCGACGAGGCCAGCCGGGCCCGGCTGAAGGACATCCACGCCAGCTCGATCAAGGAGCTGGAGCTCGGTCTGGCCCCCGAGCTGGTCGCCGAGCTGGAACGGCTGTCGCTGCCCTTCACCGAGGACAGCATTCCGACCGAGGCGGAGCTGCGGATCGCCCAGGCCCAGCTGGTCGGCTGGCTGGAGGGCCTGTTCCACGGGATCCAGACCGCGCTGTTCGCCCAGCAGATGGCGGCGCGGGCCCAGCTGGAGCAGATGCGGCGGGCGCTGCCGCCCGGTCTGCACGGCGGCGAGCCGGACGAGGACGAGCCGGGCCAGGGCCGCGGCATCCGCTCCGGCCCGTACCTGTAACGGGCCGCCGACACCGGACGTACCACGACGGTCCGCCCCGGGCCGGGGCGCCGCCGGAGGGCGCCCCGGC
This sequence comes from Kitasatospora sp. NPDC088264, assembly GCF_040685715.1. Lineage (NCBI taxonomy): Bacteria > Bacillati > Actinomycetota > Actinomycetes > Kitasatosporales > Streptomycetaceae > Kitasatospora > Kitasatospora sp. NPDC088264. The sequence goes on along the minus strand of NZ_JBFBIR010000002.1, from coordinate 239,713 downwards.
GGTCCGGGGGCAGGACCGGCCCTGGACCGATCACCGTCGGCGTCAGCCGGTACCCTGACCCCTGTCGCAGGCCGGTCGCACCGCCGCGGCAGGGGTCCGCCAGGCCCGCGGGCCCGGCCCACCACGCACGGACGAGACCGAACGTCACGGTCGCGGCGCCACGGCCGCGCCGAGGGGGAGCAGAGGACCATGAGCGAGCACGGCAACGCGGCGGTCGGGGGCTCCTCCCTGGGCAACGGCCGCTATGTGCTGCAGCGGCTGCTGGGCGAGGGCGGCATGGCCTCGGTGCACCTCGCGTACGACAGCGTGCTGGACCGGCAGGTCGCGCTGAAGAGCATGCACAACGAGCTGGGCCGGGACGCCTCGTTCAAGGAGCGGTTCCGCCGCGAGGCGCAGGCGGTGGCCCGGCTGGAGCACCCGAACATCGTCACGGTGTACGACAGCGGCGAGGACGTCGCGCCGGACGGCTCCAGCACCCCGTACATCGTCATGCAGCTGGTCGACGGCAAGGGCCTGCGCGAGGCGATCAACGAGGCGGTCGCCCAGTACGGCGCGATGCCGACCGAGGAGGCCCTGCGGGTCGTCGTCGGCGTGCTGAACGCGCTGGAGGCCTCGCACGACATGTCCCTGGTGCACCGCGACATCAAGCCCGGCAACGTCATGTTCGATCGCAAGGGCAACGTCAAGGTCATGGACTTCGGCATCGCCCGGGCGCTGGAACCGGGCGCCACGTCGATGACGCAGACCGGCATGGTGGTCGGCACCCCGCAGTACCTGTCGCCCGAGCAGGCGCTCGGCAAGCCGGTGGACGCCCGCTCCGACCTCTACTCGGTCGGCGTGATGCTCTTCGAGATGCTCACCGGGCAGCTGGTCTTCGACGGCGACTCGGCGTTCTCGATCGCCTACAAGCACGTCCAGGAGGAGCCGCCGGCGCCGTCCACCCTCAACCGGTCGGTCACCCCGGCGGTGGACGCCTTCGTCGCCCAGGCGCTGCGCAAGGACCCGGCGCACCGGTTCCAGAGCGCGGCGGCGATGCGGGACGAGGCGGAGCGGCTGATCGCGGCCGCGAAGGGCGGCGGCAGTGGGCACCCGTTGCAGGCCAGTACGCCGCTGGTGATCAACGAGGGCCCGCGCTCGGTGCACGCGGCGCCGCAGACCCCGCAGACCCCGCACCCCCAGTACCTCCAGCAGTCTCCGCAGCAGCCTCCGCCGCCGCAGCAGCCGCAGTACCGGACCCCGCCGCCGGCCTTCCAGCCGCCGCGTCCACAGGGGCCGCAGACCCCGCACCCCCAGTACCTCCAGCAGCCTCCGCCGCCGCAGCAGCCGCAGTACCGGACCCCGCCGCCGGCCTTCCAGCCGCCGCGTCCACAAGGGCCGCACACGCCGCACCCCCAGTACCTCCAGCAGGCCCCGCCGCAGCGGGCGCACACCCCGCCGCCGCAGCCGATGCCGCCGTACCAGCAGCCGAAGGCGCCCAGCGGCGGCGGCTGCTCGACGGCCGCGGTCGTCATCGTGATCATCGTCGGCGTGCTCGTGCTGGCCGGCATCATCATCGCGATCGTGGTCAACAAGGCGCAGGACACCAAGTCGAAGACCAAGACCGGGCACACCACCGGTGAGCGGCCCGCAGTGGTGCTGGTGGTTGACCTTCCGGTCGACCGGAATGGCCTGCTCTGACGCTTTCCGGCCGGTTCGGGCGTGCCACGGGCCCGCGCCGGAGGCGGTAGCGTTCGGGGATACGAAGCGACAGGGCACCGCGATCCGAGCGAACGCCCGGGGCGAGGAGCGATGGCACAGACGCAGCAGCCGGATGACGGAACGGGTGCCGGAGCTGACGGCCGGACCGGCGGGACGCCGAGGATGCCCGGACCCGGCAGCGACGCCGCGACCAGCGCGTTTCCCCCGGTCGGGCCCGGCGGCCCGCAGACCCCCGGCCGCGGTACGGCCGCGCCGCTGGGCACGGTCGGCGACGGCCGCTACCGGCTGACCTACCGGCTCGGCCGCGGCGGCATGGCCGAGGTGTTCGCGGCCGAGGACGTACGGCTGGGACGGACGGTCGCGGTCAAGCTGCTCCGCGGCGAGCTGGCCCAGGACGACATCGCCCGGCTGCGGTTCACCCGCGAGGCACACGCCGTCGCGGGGCTCAACCACCACTCGATCGTCGCGGTCTACGACACCGGCGAGGAGTACGCCGGGGACGAGTCCACGCCGTACATCGTGATGGAGCTGGTCGAGGGCCGGACCGTCCGCGAGCTGCTGGTGGACGAGGACGCGCCGCCGGTCGACCAGGCGCTGATCATCATCGCCGGGGTGCTGGAGGCGCTGGCGTACAGCCACCGCAACGGCATCGTCCACCGGGACATCAAGCCCGCCAACGTGATCATCACGACCGCGGGCGCCGTCAAGGTGATGGACTTCGGTATCGCCCGGGCGCTGACCGGCACGGCCAGCACCATGACCCAGACCGGCATGGTCATGGGCACCCCGCAGTACCTCTCGCCCGAGCAGGCCCTCGGCAAGCCCGTCGACCACCGCTCCGACCTGTACGCGGCCGGCTGCATGCTGTACGAACTGCTGGCGCTGCGCCCGCCGTTCACCGGCGACACCCCGCTCTCGGTGGTCTACCAGCACGTCCAGGACATGCCGGTGCCGCCCTCGCAGGCCAACGGCCGGGTGCCGGTCGGGCTGGACCAGCTGGTGCTGCGCTCGCTGGCCAAGAACCCGGACGACCGCTTCCAGGACGCCGACGAGTTCCGCGCGCACGTCCAGCACGCGCTGCGCGAGATGCACGGCGCGGGCGGCGCGGGCTGGGCCGGCACCACGGCCGGGCTGGCCGCCGCGGGGCAGGGGAACACCGACGCCACCCAGGTGATCCGGCCCGACCAGACCGCGGCCACCGCGGCCTTCGGCGCGATCGGCCCCGGCGACCAGACCTCGGTGCTGCCCTACCAGGGGATGGGGGGCCCGGGCGGCCCGCACACCCCGTCGACGCCCTACCCGGGGGCCGGCGGCCCCTACGGCGGCGGTGGCGGCGACGACGACGGCGGCTCCGGCCGCCGGCGCGGGCCGTGGGCCTGGGTGGCCGGCGCCGCGGCCGTGCTGCTCGCGGCCGGGGTCGGCATGGCGTTCGCGTTCAGCGGCAACGAACCCGGGAACTCGCACACCGTGCCGCCGACGCCGCTCCCGGCGGTCAGCACGACCGAGCCCAGCACGCCGCCCCAGAGCGGCTCGCAGAGCCCGCCCGCGTCCAACACCGGCAGCCGGCGCCCGACGCAGCCGACCGAGAACGGCAGCAACGGCGGCGGCTACAACAACGGCGGCAGCGGCGGCAACAACAACGGCAACAACAACGGCAACAACAACATGTCGCCGTCGCCGGGTTCGGGCAAGCACTCGACGCCCGCGTCGCCCAGCCAGACCCCCAGCCACACGCAGCCGCCCACCACGGCGCCCGGCACGCCCAGCACGGCGCCGACCACCCCGAGCACGGGAAGCGGCGGCAGCACGGGGGCGGCCACGCAGCCGCCGGCGACCAAGTCGAACCCGCCGGCGACCCAGCCGCCCGCGACCCAGCCGCCGGCGACGCCCTGATCGGGCCGCGCTGACACCGGTCAGTTGGCGAAGGCGTCCAGGACCTGTTCGTACTCCTGGCACCACCACGTCAACTGGCCGGCCGAGGCGGGGTAGAGCGGGTCGGCCCGGTGGTCGGCCCGCTGGTAGCGCCACTGGAGCATCCAGAAGTCGTTCAGCCGCTCCCACCAGACCCGGTGGACGGCGGCGGCCAGGTGTTCGGCGGTGGCGGCTCCGGTGGCCCGGTAGGACTGCGAGTAGTGGCGGACCCGCACCAGGTCGAGGGTGCCGGACGCCCGGTCGTTGAAGAGCAGCGTGGCGGCGCGGACGGCCTCCTCGGCGCGCGGCTGTGGGCCGAGCTTGTCCCAGTCCAGGACGGCCGCGACCGGGCCGCCGTCGGGGCCGTCGCCGTACAGCAGGTTGAGTCCGTGGAAGTCGCCGTGGGTCCAGCCGGTGGGCGGGGCGGTCTGCGGGGCGGGGCGGCGGTGGGCGTGTTCGGCGAGCAGTTCCAGCCTTTCGGTGAGCCTCCGTTCGACCAGCGCGTCCAGGTCGCCGTACGGGCGGTGGGCGCGGGCGTGGCGCCGCAGGTCGCGGGCGAGGTCGGCGCTGTCGAGGGGGTCGGCGGTGCGGTAGCCGGGGGGCTGTTCGAAGGGGGCGCATACGTCGTCGAGCGCGCCGTGCAGTCGGCCGAGCAGCGCGCCGAGCGCGTCGCACTGCGGCGGGGAGAGGTCGGTACCGTGCCGGTGTCGGCCATCCACCCAGGGGAACAGCGCGAACAGCCGGCCGCCGTAGCCGGCCACCGTGCCGGCTCGTTCGGCGCAGGTCAGCGGGGGTGCGACGGGCAGTCCGAGGGCCTGGAGCCCGGCCATCGCCCGGTGGTGGGCGACGATCTTCGGGCGGCTGGCGGTGGCGGCGTCGACGTAGCACTTCAGGAAGTACGCGCCGGTCTCGGTGGTGACCCGGTACCCGCGGTTCAGCAGGCCTTCGGCGACCGGTTCGGCGGTCAGCAGTCCCCCCACCCGATAGCGGCCCAGGACCTCGGCGAGTGCGGCGCGCGGGACGGGCGGACTGAGGGTCCCTATCGGCGGCGCGGAGAGGTCGGGGCGGGCCGGGGAACAGGAGAGGGTCTGGCTGAAAGTCACAGCCAGAGGTTAGGGCCCCCGTGCGGGGGCCCTTGACAAGTCGTCAGTTCTGTGATCGCTGTTCTGATCAGTGCTGCTGGTCCGCCTGGTGCCGCGCCACGAAGGCCGCCGCCTGGGTGCGTCGCTCCATTCCCATCTTGGCGAGCAGACTGGAGACGTAGTTCTTCACCGTCTTCTCGGCCAGGTGCAACTCGTTGCCGATCTGACGGTTGGTCATCCCCTCGCCGATCAGATCGAGGATCCGGCGCTCCTGCTTGGTGAGTTGCGCCAGCCGCTCGTCCTCCTTCTCGCCGCCGTCGCGCAGCCGGGCCAGGACCCGGCTGGTGGCGACCTGGTCGAGCAGCGACTTGCCGGCCGCGACGTCCCGGACGGCGGTGATCAGGTCGGTGCCGCGGATCGCCTTCAGGACGTAGCCGGACGCGCCCGCCATGATCGAGTCGAACAGCGCCTCGTCGTCCGAGAACGAGGTCAGCATCAGGCACTTGATCTCCGGCAGCCGGGACCGGATCTCCCGGCAGACCTCGACCCCGTTGCCGTCCGGCAGCCGGACGTCGAGCACCGCGACGTCGGGGTGGACCGCCGGGATCCGGGTGAGCGCCTCGGCGGCGGTGCCGGCCTCGCCGACCACCTCGATGTCGTCCTCGACCGAGAGCAGGTCGTGCACGCCCCGCCGGACAACCTCGTGATCGTCGAGCAGGAAAACCCTGATTTGTCCGTTATCAGTCACGTCCAAAGCCTCCCATATCACCGTACGGAAGACCTATCGTCCCTGGTGCCGCAGTCAGGCGGTCCGGCCGGGGCGGTCCAAAACCGATACCGAGAACCCCCTTACGTACGGGCTCGCGCCCGGATAACGTGCGCTGGTGTCCTGAAGGCGCCCGAATTGAGAGCTGCGTCACGCGGTCCGTCACCCCCACCCTTCCGACGGCGCGCTGCCCGCGGCACCCTCGGGGTTGTAAGCCCTGAACAAGTAGGACGTCCTAGCGCAAGCGCGCCAAGGGCGGACGCTGGGTAACGTTCTCGTGAGGGACGCCGTCGGAACAGGATCACCACCTGCCCCGCAGTAGGAGCGCACACCCACGCGCGCCCCGCGAGGCGGTGACCGGACCGGTCACCGGCGACCCCGGGCGGCCGGACAGACCGAGGAGTGAACGTGACCGTCAAAAGCACGGCGAGGGCCCGCAAGAAGGCGGCCCCCGGCGTCCCTGACACCCTCCGCGCCACGGGGAAGGACACCCAGCCGGAGCTCGTACAGCTGCTCACCCCGGAAGGCGAACGGGTCGAGCACCCGGACTACCCGCTCACCACCACCCCGGAGGAGCTGCGCGCCCTCTACCGCGACCTGGTGCTGGTCCGCCGGTTCGACGGCGAGGCCACCGCACTCCAGCGCCAGGGCGAGCTGGGCCTGTGGGCCTCGCTGCTCGGCCAGGAGGCCGCCCAGGTCGGCTCCGGCCGTGCCATGCGCACCGGCGACTACGCCTTCCCCACCTACCGCGAGCACGGTGTCGCCTGGTGCCGCGACGTCGACCCGCTCAACCTGCTCGGCATGTTCCGGGGCGTGAACCACGGCGGCTGGGACCCGAACGAGAAGAACTTCCACCTGTACACCATCGTGATCGGCGCGCAGGCCCTGCACGCCACCGGCTACGCGATGGGCATCAGCAAGGACGGCACCGACGACGCGGTCATCGCCTACTTCGGCGACGGCGCCTCCAGCCAGGGCGACGTCAACGAGGCCTTCACCTTCGCCTCGGTCTACAACGCGCCCGTGGTGTTCTTCTGCCAGAACAACCAGTGGGCGATCTCCGAGCCCACCACCACCCAGACCAAGATCCCGCTGTACCGCCGCGCCTCCGGCTTCGGCTTCCCCGGCGTCCGGGTCGACGGCAACGACGTGCTGGCCTGCCTGGCCGTCACCCGCTGGGCGCTCGACCACGCCCGCAGCGGCAACGGCCCGGTGCTGATCGAGGCGTTCACCTACCGGATGGGCGCGCACACCACCTCCGACGACCCCACCCGCTACCGGCCCACCGAGGAGACCGAGGCCTGGAAGGCCAAGGACCCGATCGCCCGGCTCCGCGCCCTCCTGGAGAAGGAGGGCCTGGCCGACGAGGAGTTCTTCACCGCGATCGACGCCGAGAGCGAGCGGCTGGGGCTGCGGGTGCGCGAGGGCGTGCGCGGCATGCCCGACCCGGACCCGACCCTGATCTTCGACCACGTGTACAGCGAGCCGCACGCGCTGGTCGATGAGGAACGGGCCGAGTACGTCCAGTACGCGGCCTCCTTCGAGGCGGGGGAGAACCTCTGATGGCCGGTCAGCTCAGCATTGCCAAGGCGCTCAACGGCGCGCTGCGCAAGTCGCTGGAGAGCGACCCGAAGACCGTCCTGATGGGCGAGGACATCGGCAAGCTCGGCGGCGTCTTCCGGATCACCGACGGCCTGCAGAAGGACTTCGGCGAGGGACGGGTGATCGACACCCCGCTCGCCGAGTCCGGCATCGTCGGCACCGCGATCGGCCTGGCGCTGCGCGGCTACCGCCCGGTGGTGGAGATCCAGTTCGACGGCTTCGTCTACCCGGCCTTCGACCAGATCGTCTCCCAGCTGGCCAAGATGCACGCCCGCGCGCTCGGGAACATCAAGCTCCCGGTCACCATCCGCATCCCCTTCGCGGGCGGCATCGGCGCGGTCGAGCACCACAGCGAGTCGCACGAGGCGTACTTCGCGCACACCGCGGGCCTGCGCGTGGTCAGCCCGTCCAACGCGCACGACGCGCACTGGATGCTGCGGCAGGCCATCGCCTCGGACGACCCGGTGGTCTTCCTGGAGCCCAAGCGCCGGTACTGGGACAAGGGCGAGGTCGGCGACGCCGCCGACCTCGGACTGCACGACGCCCGGATCGTGCGCTCCGGCACCGATGCCACGCTGCTCGCCTACGGCCCGATGGTCAAGGTCTGCCTGGAGGCCGCCGCGGCCGCCGAGGAGGACGGCCGCCGACTGGAGGTCGTCGACCTGCGCTCGCTCTCCCCGGTGGACTTCACCACCCTGGAGGAGTCGGTCAAGCGCACCGGGCGGGCCGTCGTGGTGCACGAGGCGCCGGTCTTCCTGGGCATGGGTGCCGAACTGGCCGCCCGGCTCACCGAACGGTGCTTCTACCACCTGGAGGCGCCCGTCCTGCGGGTCGGCGGCTACCACGCGCCGTATCCGCCGTCCCGCGTCGAGGAGGCCTTCCTCCCCGACCTGGACCGCGTGCTCGACGCCGTCGACCGCGCACTCGCGTACTGATCCGGGGGAGCGAAGATGACCACCGAAGTTCGCTCGCTCCGCGAGTTCAAGATGCCCGATGTGGGCGAGGGCCTGACCGAGGCCGAAATCCTCAGCTGGTACGTCAAGCCGGGTGACACCGTCACCGACGGGCAGGTCGTGTGCGAGGTGGAGACCGCCAAGGCGGCGGTGGAGCTGCCGATCCCGTTCAACGGGGTCGTCGATCAGCTCTTCTTCCCCGCGGGCGCGACGGTCGACGTCGGCACCGTGATCATCTCGGTCGCGGTCGCCGGGGAGGCCGGGGCCGCGGCTCCTGTCGCCGCTGCTGCTGTTGCACCCGTCGCCGCCGCCGCGCCGGCCGAACCGGCCGAGCCCGAGCGGCGCGAGGTGCTGGTCGGCTACGGCCCGCGCACCGGCACCGCCCAGCGCCGGGCCCGGCGCACGACCACGAAGACCGTCACCGCGACGCCGGCTCCGGCCGCGCCCGTCGTGCCGGCCGCTCCGGTCGTGTCGGCCGCGCCCGCCTCGTCCGTCCTGGCCGAACATCCCGCCGGGGAGCGGCCGTTGGCCAAGCCGCCGGTGCGCAAACTGGCCAAGGACCTCGGCATCGACCTGCGCGCGGTCGTCCCGACCGGCCGGGACGGCGTGATCACCCGCGAGGACGTGCACGCCCACGCGTCCGCCCTGGCCACCGCGCAGGCCGCCCCGGCGGCGCCGGTCGAGGCCGGGCCGGTCGCGGCGGCGGTGCCGGCGCCGGTCACCGTGGCGGGCGACGTCCGGGTGCCGATCAAGGGCGTCCGCAAGGCGACCGCGCAGGCGATGGTGGCCTCGGCCTTCACCGCCCCGCACGTCACCGAGTTCGTCCAGGTCGACGTGACCCGCACGATGAAGTTCGTCCGCCGGCTCAAGGAGAGCGGCGAGTTGGGCCGGGACGTCCGGATCAGCCCGCTGCTGCTGGTCGCCAAGGCGCTGCTCACCGCGGTCAAGCGGCACCCCGAGATCAACGCGCAGTGGGACGAGGCGGCCCAGGAGATCGTCATCAAGGGCCAGGTGAACCTCGGCATCGCCGCGGCCACCCCGCGCGGTCTGATCGTCCCCAACATCAAGGACGCCGGCGGCAAGACCCTCACGGGCCTCGCCGTCTCGCTGGGCGAGCTGATCGACACCGCCCGCCAGGGCAAGACCTCGCCGGGCGACATGCAGGGCGGGACCATCACCATCACCAACGTCGGCGTCTTCGGCGTCGACACCGGCACCCCGATCCTCAACCCCGGCGAGGCCGCGATCCTCGCCGTCGGCGCGATCCGGGACATGCCGTGGGTGCACAAGGGCAAGGTCGTCCCGCGTCAGGTGACCACGCTGGCGCTCTCCTTCGACCACCGCCTGGTGGACGGGGAGTTGGGCTCCAAGGTGCTGGCCGACGTGGCCGCGCTGCTGGAGCGCCCGAAGCGCCTGATCACCTGGGGCTGACGGCCCGGGACGTCACGAACGGGAAGCCACGGAGGGGCCTTCCCCCACACCGCCGTGTGGGGGAAGGCCCCTCCGCTTCTGCCCGCCCGTCGGCCGTCGCTGGGGGCGAGGCCGGCGGGCGGCGATCAGGACCAGCCGATGACGGACGCGCGCATGACGTGACTCCCCGGGGTCATGGGTCTGACGGCGTGGCTGGGCGAGGACGACGGGCCCGCTCCGGGCGGGGCGGAAGCGCCCCGGCCCCGCCGGTCGCGCCCCCCGTGCCTTCATCCGTACAGACGTGCATCCTCGCCGGGGGTTGCAGGTGGTTTCAAAGACTTTTCCGTGAGCCCCCGGCGCGGCGTTCGGGATACTTCCGGAATGACTGAAGAGCTGACGGTCCGACCGGAGACGGTGCCGGGCGGGGGCGGGGAGCGTCGGTCGCTGCGGCGGGACGTGTCGGGGCCGGCGCTGCTGGCGGGGTTGGTCTGCATCGCGGTGTCGTTCTCGGGTCCGCTGGTGGTGGTGCTCGCGGCGGCGGCCGCCGGGCGGCTGGACGCGGCGCACACGGCGTCCTGGATCTGGGCGGTGGCCATCGGCAGCGGGCTGAGCGGCTTCGCGCTGAGCTGGTGGACCAGGACCCCGGTGATCACCGCCTGGTCCACCCCGGGCGCCGCGCTGCTGGTGACCAGCCTGGGCGCGTACCCGTACCGGGAGGCGGTGGGGGCGTTCCTGGTGAGCGCGGTGGTGGTGACGCTCTTCGGGGTCACCGGCTGGTTCGGCCGGCTGATCGCGGCGGTGCCGACCGGGATCGTCAACGCGATGCTGGCGGGCATCCTGTTCTCCTTCGGCGCCGGGATCTTCGGCGCCGTGCACGGCGCGCCGGTGCTGGTGGTGGGCAGCCTCGCGGCCTTCCTGCTGGCCAAGCGGCTGGCCCCGCGGTACGCCGTCCCGGTGGCGCTGCTGGTGGGCGGGGTGCTGGCGGCGCTGACCGTCGGACTCCCGCTGCACCTGGGCTCGGGCGGGCCGACCCGGCCGGTGTTCACCGTGCCGGCGTTCTCCTGGGCGGCCACGGTGGGGCTGGCGCTGCCGCTCACGATCGTGGTGCTGGCCTCGCAGAACGCACCGGGCCTCGGGGTGATGCGAGCCTTCGGCTACCGGGCGGACGACCGGCTGCTGATCGGGTCGACCGGTGTGGTGTCGCTGCTGCTGGCGCCGTTCGGCTCGCCGGGGGTGAACCTGGCGGCGATCACGGCGGCGATCTGCTCCGGCCCGGAGAGCCACCCCGACCCGCGCCGCCGCTACGTCGCGGGGATGTCCTCGGGCGTGCTGTACGTGCTGGTGGGCAGCTTCGGCGGGGTGCTGGTGAGCCTGTTCACCGGCCTGCCGAAGGAACTGATCGCGGTGATCGCCGGGGTCGCCCTGCTGGCCTCGCTGCAGGGCAGCCTGGCGGCGGCGGTGGCGGACGAGCGGGGGCGGGACGCGGCGGTGGTGACCTTCCTGGCCAGCGCCTCGGGGATGAGCCTGTTCGGGATCGGCTCGGCCTTCTGGGGCCTGCTGTTCGGCCTCGGCACCCACCTGGTGCTGAACCTCCGCAGGCGCTGACGAGGGGCCTGTCATCGGCCACATTCCAGTCATTGGGATGACTGGTGTGGTGAGGGTCATTCGGCCAGGTCGGTGACTTTTTCGGCGCGCGGTAGGGGTGACACACCCGTCCGGGTACGTCTTCGCTCCACCACCCGGGCTACGCCGGGTGACCGGAACCCCGAGGACGCACCCGCATGCCACCTGGCAACCCTGGCCGTCTCGTTCGGAGTCTGGCCGCGCTCGTGCTGGTGTCCACCGCCGTACTCCCCGCCGCCCTGGAGCTGGTCGGCCCCTCGCCGTTCGGTGTGATCGGGCCGGGCGCCCCCGCCGACCGGGCGGTCCCGCCGCACAGCGCACAGCGCGCCGACCGCCGGCCCGTCACGGCCGCGCCCACCGTCGACATACGCCGCACCGGGGACCCGGCCAACCGGATCACCCTGGTCCTGCTCGGCGACGGCTACACGGCCGCCGAACAGGACCTGTTCCGACAGCAGGTCGACCGGGCCTGGCACGCGCTGATGGCCATCGAGCCGTTCCGCACCTACCAGGGGTTCTTCAACATACGGCGGGTCGAAGTGGTCTCCCCGGTCTCCGGGATAGCCGAGACCGAGAGCCGCGGCCGCAACCCCGCCACCCCGCTCGGCATGCACTTCTGGTGCGAGGGCACCGCCCGGCTGCTCTGCGCCGACGAGGCCGCCACCGCCCGGTACGCGGGCGACAGCTCCGGGCCGCAGTACCTGATAGCCCTGGCCAACTCCACCGAGTACGGCGGCGCCGGTGGTACCGGGGTGACCACCCTGGCCGGCGGCAGCCCGGACGCCGGGCGGATCATCCAGCACGAGATCGGCCACACCGTGGGGGACCTCGGCGACGAGTACGACAGCGCCCCGGACGACGCCGAGTACCCGAACCTCGCCACCCTCGACGCCGACGACATGCGCAAGAAGCAGACCAAGTGGTGGCGCTGGCTGGGCGCGGAGTCCCCGGACGGCGCCGGGACGGTCGGCGCCTACCGCAGCGCCAACGGCCTCTACCGGCCCACCCCCGACTCGGTGATGCGCACCCTGGGCAGCGCCTACAACCTGCCGTCGCGCGAGGCGATCATGGAGGAGCTGTACCGCAGGATCCGGCCCACCGACACCCCGTCGCCGCCGCCCGGCGAGGTGAGCGGGCGGCCCCGGCTGAACGTCCGGCCGGTGCCGCTGACCGGCCCGCGACAGCTGAAGGTCGAGTGGAAGGTGGACGGCGTCGCGGTGACGCCGCAGGCCGCCGACGGCTCCTGGCTGGACACCGACCAGCTGAACCTGGCCCCGGGCCGGACGGCCACCGTCACGGCGACCGTCCGGGACACCACCGACTGGGTGCGGGACGAGGCCTTCCGGGACCGCTACATGACCCGGTCGGTGTCCTGGACGGTGACCGGCTGACGCCCGGTCCGCGGAATCCGTGGAGTCCGCGCCCCGTGGAATCCGTGGTCCGTGGAGTCCGTGGTCCGTGGACGATCGACCGCACCCCGCACTGGGCGTCCCATCATGGGATGACTAGTCTGGTCGCACTATGACCGTGGAGCCCGCCCGCTCAGCCGCACCCCTGTCCGTCCCCGCTCCCCGAACCGCCGACCCGACGCCGCCGGTCGCCCCGACGCCGTCCGCCGCCCCCGCACCGTCCCCGCCCGGCGGGCGCGCGGCCTGGCTGGCCTGGTCCATCGGCGTCAGCGTCTACATCCTCGCGGTGATCCACCGCACCAGCCTCGGCGTGGCCGGACTGGATGCCGCCGACCGCTTCGGCATCGGCGCCTCCGCGCTCTCCACCTTCTCGATCCTCCAGGTGCTGGTCTACGCGGCCATGCAGATACCGGTCGGCCTGCTCGTCGACCGGATCGGGCCGCGCCGGGTGCTGCTGCTCGGCGTCGTCCTGCTGAGCTTCGGCCAACTGGCCTTCGCGTTCAGCTCCTCCTTCGCCCCGGCGCTGGCCTCCCGGGCGGTGCTCGGCTGCGGCGACGCGATGACCTTCATCAGCGTGCTGCGGCTCGCCGCCCGGTGGTTCCCCGCCGCCCGGAACCCGTTCGTGGCCCAGCTGACCGGCCTCGCCGGAATGGGCGGCAACCTGATCACCACCGTGGTGCTCGCACAGGCCCTGCACCGCGAGGGCTGGACGCCCACCTTCACCGCGATCGCCCTGCTCGGCGTCGCGGTCTTCGCGCTGGTCGCGCTCTTCCTCAAGGAGGCGCCGGCGGCGGCCGTACGGCCGGTCGAACACCCGCCCGCGCCGCGGCCGAACGTCGGCCGGCAGGTCCGCGCGTGCTGGCGCGAACCGGGCACCCGGCTCGGGCTCTGGGTGCACTTCACCACCCAGTTCCCCGGCAACGCCTTCGGCCTGCTCTGGGGCCTGCCCTACCTGGTGGAGGCGCAGGGCCTCTCCCGGGCCGCGGCCGGCGGACTGCTGACCCTGCTGGTGCTCAGCAACATGGCCTTCGGCTTCCTGTTCGGCCGGGTGCTCTCCGTCTCGGCGCGGGCCCGGATGCCGATCGTCCTCACCGTCATCACGGCCACCGCCCTCGGCTGGGCGCTGGTCCTGGCCTGGCCCGGCGGACACCCGCCGATCTGGCTGCTGTCCGCCATCATCGTGGTGATGGGCAGCAACGGCCCGGCCTCACTGGTCGGCCTCGACTACGCCCGCGCCAGCAACCCGGTGGAGCGCCTCGGCACCGCCTCCGGGATCGTCAACATGGGCGGCTTCATCGGCACGATGATCACCCTCTTCGGCATCGGCGTCCTCCTGGACGGCCTCTCCCCGGCCGGCACCGACTCCTACTCGGCCGACGCCTTCCGCTGGGCGTTCTGCTGGCAGTACGTCCCGCTGGCGGTCGGCACCGTGATGATCCTGCGCCTGCGCCGCAAGGTCGCGGCGGAGGAGAAGGGGCTCTGACCTGCGAAGGGCGTCGAAACTATTGCTTTGGGTGATGGTTTCCCGCCGCTACAGCCCGATGCCCCGGAGCACCTCGGTGATCTCTGGCGGCCGTCCGTAGAGCTGGACCCGGTCGATCACACAGAGCACCGTGCCCTCCGGCGGCATCATCGGTGTGCGAGCCGGATGCGCCCCCGGTCGGGTCGGCTGCTCGGCGGCTTCGCGCCGCATGCGGATCAGGTCCAGCAGCTTCAGTTTTGGGCAGCCGGGGACGATTCGGCTGGCCCGGATTCCGACTCGTTCTTCGCCCGGGCAGGCGAAGTAGGCGCCGAACGGTGGTCCGCTGTCCTCTTCGCGGTTCGGTAGGTGGAGGACCATCTCGCCGTGCTGGCAGTGGACCGTTCCGTCCGAGTGGACGGTCAGGCCGGGCCAGTCCTCGTGGTCGATCTCGGCGACGATCCGTACCTGTTGTCCGATCGCCTCTGCCAGGGTCTCCGCCATCCGCCGTTGCTGGGCGGGGATGTCGGCGTCCCCACGGCGGATGGAGGGGAGGAGGTCTCGGGTGACCCAGTCCCTGAACGGCTGGGCGTCGGGCTTGCTCGACCTCATGATCAAGGTATACAAGCCAGCCTCGCTGATCACCCCGAGCAGTGGGTTTCCGCGCGCGTATGGTTTCCCACCTGCGGAAACGTCGTAACCATCGCTTTTGGCGATGGTTACCAACCGCAGGTCGACGGTGCGGTGCTGGTGGGTCTCCAACCTCTTGACGGCGTCGGGCGGATTACGCCGGCCCAGGACTCGGCACACGTCCGCCGTGACGAACCACGGTTGTCCGTCGATCATCACGACTCTGATGGGTTGGCCCGTGACCGGGAAGCTCGACCGGACCAGGACCATCTGTTGCTGTTCGTCGTCCATGGGGACGCCCCTCCTTCTTCCGGGTGGTGGCGGGAGTGCCCGGAACAACGAGGTCGAACGGGTGAGGTTCTGGTGCTGGATTGACGGATGGATGCACGAGTGGTGCCGACCCGGCGCGCACTCGTGCGTGTACGCCGGGTGGCGTGCGCTGTGGGGTGGCTGGGGTCAGATGGTGACCGCGAAGGCGGACAGGACGCGGTCGGCGAGTTCCTTGTCGCCGTCGATGGTGACCGGGCCGGGGCGGCCGCGGCCGCAGGCGAGCCGGAGGTAGGTCTCCCAGTCCATGGTGAGCTGGACGTCGGGGGCCAGGCTGATCGACTCGTCGACGGTGCCGCGGCCGGTCGAGTCGACCCGGACGGTGCGCAGGAACTCCACGCGGCCGGTGACGTCCAGAACCATGGCCGTTCCGGCCGGGGCGCCGGCCCGGTGGGCGACGGCCTTGGGCAGCAGCCCGAGCAGGACGTCCCGGGCGATCAGGGCGGCCGGGGAGTCGAGGTTGCCGGGGGTGTCCAGGGCCCGGCGCAGGTCCTGCTCGTGCACCCAGACGTCGAAGGCCCGCAGGCGCAGCAGCTCGTGGTACGGCACGTCGCGGCTGTTCGGGCCGGCCGGCCAGCGCACCGGCTCCAGGGGTGTCTGCTTGGCGTTCCGCAGTGCCCGGGAGCGGCGGATGATCGTGTACTCCAGCTCGCTGGTCATCTCCAGAGCGGTGTGGCAGCGGCGCTTGTCGACCGGCAGTTCGATGTAGCGGGCGAAGTCGGTGGTGACGTGGCGAAGGTCACGCGGCAGGGAGTGGATCGGGCGGGGGTCGCCGAGGAGTTCGGACTCGACCGCGATGATGTGCGAGACGACGTCCCGGACCGACCAGCCGGGGCATTCGGTGGCCCGGTTCCAGGAGCCCTCGGGGAGGGGGGCGACCAGCTCCGATATGGACTCGATGCTCTGGGCCCACGCCTCCGTGTAAGCCTGCACGGTCTGGTTGTCCGTCACGGGAATCTCCGGCCCTCCGTCAGCTTCCTTGCCCTCTGCGCCCGGCCTCCCCGGTCGGCCGGGATGGTCCGGCTTCCAGGCGCACACGCTAACCGCACGTTACGCTGCCGGGAGACAGCTGGGCAGCGCTTTCGGGTGACGATCGTAGGTCTCTTGCCGTGGACGGTGGTACTGTGCGCGCTTCATTGATCCAACTCGGGGTCTCCGACGCCGAGCCGCCCGCCGAACGGCGGGCCCGGGCCGCCGCGCTGGTCCGGGCGCAGCAGGGCGCGGACCTGGTGGTCCTGCCGGAGCTGTGGCCGCTCGGCGGCTTCGCCTACGACCTGTGGTCGGACGGCGCCGAGACGCTGGACGGGCCCACTTCGGACGCGATGGCGGCGGCCGCGCGGGCGGCCGGGGTCTGGCTGCACGCCGGTTCGATCGTCGAGCGCGACCCGGACGGGCCGATCTACAACACCTCGCTGCTGTTCGCCCCGGACGGCGAGCTGGTGCACACCTACCGCAAGATCCACCGCTTCGGTTTCGACAGTGGCGAGGCGGTGGTGATGGGCGCGGGGCAGGAGATCGTCACCGCGGCCACCGACTTCGCCACCCTGGGCCTGGCCACCTGCTACGACCTGCGCTTCCCGGAGCTGTTCCGGGCGCTGCTGGACGCCGGCGCGCAGCTGCTGGTGGTTCCGGCGGCCTGGCCGGCCCGGCGGCGCGAGCACTGGACGCTGCTGGCGCGGGCGCGCGCGGTGGAGGAGCAGGCGTTCGTGCTGGCCTGCAACACGGCCGGGACGCACGCCGGGGTCGAGCAGGCCGGGCACAGCATCGTGGTGGACCCGTGGGGCCGGGTGCTGGCCGAGGCCGGCACGGAGGAGCAGGTGCTGACCGTCGAGTTCGATCCGGCCGAGGTGGGCAAGGCCCGCGAGGAGTTCCCGGTGCTGCGGGACCGCCTGCTGGGGATCCCCGCGCCGGTCCAGCGCTGATCCTGGCCCGCCCCGGCCCGCCCCGGCCCGGTCCGGGCGGGGGAGTCCGGGGGCGCCGGGGCCTCCGGGGGGTTGGTTTGTACCTTCTCGGGGCGGGTTTGAGAAGATGAGCACTCGTCGTGTTCCCCGCCGCTCGTTGGCCGGTCCGCCGAGGGGCGGCCTGATCGGCCCGCCCCAGGAGGTTGCGCGCATGCCCGGCAACGGCGCAGGCGACACCCGTCCCGTCATCCAGCGCAACAGCCTGCGCGAGCAGATCGCCGGTGCGCTGCGCGAGGAGATGATGGCCGGCCGGTTGGCGGCCGGCCGCAACTTCACCGTCAAGGAGATCGCCGAGCTGTACGGCGTCTCGGCGACCCCGGCCCGCGAGGCGCTGGTCGACCTCGGTGCGCAGGGGCTGTTGCGGGCCGAGCACCACCGCGGGTTCACCGTGCCCGAGCTGGGCTGGGACGACTTCCTGGAGATCTTCGAGTCCCGGGTGCTGGTCACCGACAGCTACTACCGTCAGTTCTCCGCACGCAGGGCGCTGCCGGACCTCGCCAGGCTGCCCTCGCTGCGCCGCCGGGCCGACGCGGCGGTCCGGGCCGCCCGGGCCGGGAACCTGGACGTGATGGTGGGCTGCGACCGCCGGTTCTGGCAGGAGGTCGCCGCGCTGATCGGCAACCGCCGGATCGGCGACTACCTGGACTGGCTGCGGGTGCAGTCGTGGATGTTCGCCGCGCCCTACCTGCGGGAGCTGCCCGTTCTGGCCGAGGTCTGCTGGGACCGTCACCTCGACCTGGTCGACGCCATCGGCGCGCGGGACCTGGTCGGCGCGCACCGGATCATCTGCGAGTACAACCTGTACACCGCCCGGCTGCTGGCCGGGCTGGCCGGGCGGCCGCTGGAGTCGGTGACGGTGCTGGGGCTGCTCACCGAACCCCTGGACGGCGATCCTCTGAATAGCGAACCCCTGAATAGCGAACCCCTGGACGGCGAGCCCGGTGGCGGCGGACCCGGTGGCGGCGGGCCCGTGCCGCCGGCCCCGTCCGCCGAAGCCCCGCCGGTGGCGGCCGAACCGGCCCCCGGCCAGGCGTTCGACCAGGTCGGGAGGGGCCGGCGCCGGCCGGGCGAGGAGGTCGGCCGGGAGCTCGGCCGCGAACTCGGGCTGGGCCTCGGCCTGGTGCCGCAGCCGCGCTCGGTGCCGTACGGCCGGTTCGGCCGGCGGCTGCCCGAACCGCCCCCGGACGCACCGCAGGGACGGCCCGACCCGCGCCCGGCCCCGGGCCGGTAGGGTGGGCGGTCGTCGAACCGGGCGTCCCGCACAACGGCCGTCCGGGTACCGACCCCGCCCCCGTCGTCGTCCCGCCCTGCGGGCGACCCCGTCGCCCGGAGAGGAACTGCCGGCCATGGCCTGCGACCTCTGGCTCGTCCCGCTCGTGGACGTGCTGAGCCACAGCCCCGACAATCCCTTCAGGGACGATCTCGCCCTCTACAACGCGGTGTTGGCCTCCCGCGGGCTGCCAGAGGTGCCGGTCTACCAGTACGTCCCGGGGCTGAGCGGGGCGGTCGAGCCGATAGCCGCCTTCGACTACGACTCGCTGCACTTCCTGCGCCGTGCCTACCTGCTGGGCCTCACCGGGCTGGACATCACGCCGGTGGACTCGCTCGGCGGCGACTACGAGCAGCTGCTGGAGATGTTCGAGAGCAGTGCCGAACAGTCGCACCTGGTCTGGCACTTCGACCACGCGGGCGCCTACGTGCCGATAGAGTTCCCGGCGCCGCTGGTGGACGACGCGCTGCTCGCCTCCGGCGGTCCGCTCGGCTCCAGCCACGGGCTGCTGCGCGAACTGCAGGCCGTCGCCCCGGCGCTGGGCCTCGACCCGCTCAACCCGCCGGACCCGACCCGGCCGCTCGGCCCGACCGGCCTGGAGCAGCCGTTCGGGCCGCCGCTGGACGACCTGCACCCCTTCGCCCGCGAGCGGCACGCCTGGGCGGGCCTGTACGCGGCGGCGACCCGCAGCCTCGCCCAGGGCTCGATGGTGGTCTTCGCCTGAGGCGTCCGGCAGCCTTTTGCCCGAGGCGTCGCCCGCCGCATCCGCCCGGGCGCCGCGTCTGCCCGGGCGCCGTACCCTCCCGCCGCACCCTCCCGCCGCACCGGCCCGCCCGCCACGGCAGGCGGCCCGCCTTCCCGCCCGCTACCGCAGCGGCCCCTCCGGCGGCCGCTGGCGCGGCATGGTGGGCCGGGTGCCCGGCGGCGGCAGCACCCGCACCTGGGCGCCCACCCCGCTCTCGCTGCGCCCGCCCCAGGTGCCCGGGGCCTGGGTGGGCAGCTGGGTCATGGACGCGCGGAACTCCAGCATCCACTCCGAGGTCTCGGTGCGGACCATGTCCGAGACGTCCTCGCAGAACCGGCGCAGCACGCCGAGGCAGCGCTCGGCGGCTTCGCCCGCGGTGCCCTCGGTCGGGCCGAGCACCTCGCGCACGCACTCCGACGCCCAGTCGAACTGGAAGGCCTCCAGCCGGCGTTGCAGCGCCTGCGCGGTGCTGACGTCGCGCATCCAGCCGGAGGTGAGGCCGAACACCCGGTCGGTGCCGTGGCAGGCGGCGGCGAGCGCCAGGCCGACGTAGCCCCAGCTGGTGCCGTGTGAGACCGCGCCGGTCAGGTCGACCAGCGGCGCGGTCACCCCGCCCACCGCGAAGCCGGCCGTGCCGAACCGCAGCAGGCGCGCCCAGCGGCGCTTCCAGATCCGGTCCTTGCGGTACCACTCGATCGCCTCGACCGCCCGTTCCTCGGACCAGCGGTACAGCTCCTCCAGGCGCTCGGCCGGCTCGCCCCAGTCCCCGAGCGGGAACTGTCGAGTGCTCAGATCGGTCCGTCGGCGGGTGGACGCCTGGCGGGCGATGGTCGCGGCGGGCGGGTCCTCCTCGCCGATCTCCTTGCCCCAGGCACTCTCCTCGGGCTGCATTTCCGGCTGGCTCACCTGTGGGGCTCCCTGTGGCGGGCGGACTGCTGGGTCTGGCGGTCCATCGGCTGACGCGACGTCTGCCGTTGGTTGTCCAACAGCACTTCTTACCGCCAAATGGCTGACCATGGGGTCGCTTCCCCGGTGATCGTTACCGGATTCGGCCACCGGAACCCGGGGTGGAAGGGATGCGGGGGTCGGCGAGATTTCACCCGTCCGAGGGAGGGTCCGGTGACCCGCCGTCCTGACTCGGGCACCCGGTGCGCACCGAGCCGGTCCGAGTTGGAGGTTTCTCCGACATCCTCGGCGTACGGACCGCCCCGACTGGAGGATCGGACGGGACCGGAGAGCGGCCGGAACTGGCCACCGACTACCCTTGCCAAGCGTGAAGGTCCTCGTCATCGGCGGCGGCGCCCGCGAACACGCCCTGTGCCGCTCTCTGTCCCAAGATCCCGCCGTCTCCGAGCTGCACTGTGCCCCGGGCAACGCCGGGATCGCACAGGTGGCGACGGTCCACCCGGTCGACCAGCTGAACGGCGCGCAGGTCGCCGACCTGGCCGTGCGGCTCGGCGCCGCCCTGGTCGTCGTCGGCCCGGAGGCCCCGCTGGTCGCGGGCGTCTCCGACGCCGTGCGCGCGGCCGGCATCCCGGTGTTCGGCCCGTCCGCCGAAGCCGCCCGACTGGAAGGCTCCAAGGCCTTCGCCAAGGACGTGATGGCCGGGGCCGGCGTGCCCACCGCCCGCTCCTACGTCTGCACCACCCCGGCCGAGGCCGCCGAGGCGCTGGACGCCTTCGGCGCGCCGTACGTGGTCAAGGACGACGGCCTGGCCGCCGGCAAGGGTGTGGTGGTCACCTCCGACCGCGCGGCCGCGCTGGCGCACGCCGCCTCCTGCGAGCGCGTGGTCATCGAGGAGTACCTGGACGGCCCCGAGGTGTCGCTGTTCGCGATCACCGACGGCACCACCGTCGTCCCGCTCCAGCCCGCGCAGGACTTCAAGCGCGCGCTGGACGGCGACGAGGGCCCCAACACCGGTGGCATGGGTGCCTACTCGCCGCTGCCGTGGGCGCCCGCCGGGCTGGTCGAGGAGGTCCAGCGGAGCGTCCTGCAGCCGACCGTCGACGAGCTGCGCCGCCGGGGCACCGAGTTCTCCGGCCTGCTCTACGCGGGCCTCGCGCTCACCTCGCGCGGTACCCGGGTGATCGAGTTCAACGCCCGCTTCGGCGACCCGGAGACCCAGGTCGTGCTGGCCCGGCTGCGCACCCCGCTGGCCGCCGTCCTGCTGGCCGCCGCCACCGGCACCCTGGACCAGCTGGAGCCGCTGCGCTGGGACGAGGGCGCGGCCGTCACCGTGGTCGTCGCCTCCGAGGGCTACCCGGCCGCGCCGCGCACCGGTGACCCGATCGAGGGCCTGGCCGAGGCCGAGGCCGACGGCACCGCGTTCGTCCTGCACGCCGGTACCAGGGCCGACGAGGACGGCCGGGTGCTGAGCGCCGGCGGCCGCGTCCTGTCGGTCACCGCGACCGGCGCCGACCTGGTGGAGGCGCGCGACCGCGCGTACGCCGCCGTGGACCGGATCGCCCTCAAGGGCGGCCAGCACCGCACCGACATCGCCCTGAAGGCAGCCACCGAGTAGGGCCTGCCCCGCCTCCGCCCGCAGGGCGCCGCGCACCGTGGGATTTCCCCCCATGGACGCAGCGCCCTGCGGCGTTTCCGGGGCGGGAGTGACTCCGGGGGCCGGCGCACCGTTCGGCGGCCGGATTCCAGCCCATCGGGTGACAGCACCCGCATCCGGCTGACGTAGCCGGGCGCCCGGCCTTATGGTGCGCTGGATCGCAGTGCGACGTGGCCGTGCGCCGGGGTCGCCGCCGGGTAGCGGTGTTCCCACGGGGGGATGCTGGACGGCGTCCGGCCGGGCGGGTGCCCGGGTGCTTCGCACCGGACCGGTCGTGACCGTCCGGAATCCGGGCGGTGTCACCGGGACGAGTGGAAACCGGGGCGATCCGGAACACCCACTCGGGCCGGTGCGTCGAACATGGCAGAAGCGCCACACAGCATGCACTACCGGGGATCGGACGCCTCCGCTTCCCGGTCGGAACTGATCGTTTCGAGTCGGCTCAGGGCCCGTCGCCGGGCGCCCGAGGGCTCCGAAGGGGGTGCCGCACCGTATGGCCGCAGTCGACACCGCGCGCGCTCACGCCCAGGCGGTCCTGCGGGTCCGTGGTCTCGCCCTGGCCGCCGCCGCCATGCCCGCCGCCGTCGCGGTGGTCCTGCTCGCGGGCCGGTTCACCGGGCGGATCGGCGCACCCGGCTCCTCCGACGCCGCCGGGTGGGACGCCGCCCGCTGGGTGGTCTGCGCGGTGGCCGCGCTGACGCTCCTGGTGGCCGGGCTGACCGCCCGCGCCTACCACCGGGCCGTCCCGCCCCGGACCCCGGCCGTTCCGCTGAAACGCGCCGAGGCACCCGAGCTGTACCGGCTGATCGACGAACTCGCCGACCGGCTGGACGTGCCCGCGCCCTCCACCGTGGCCCTCACCCCGGACTGCGACAGCTGGCTGGAGGACGTGCCCCCGGTGCGGCGGGCCCGCCCGTTCCGGGCGCACCCCGAGCCGCCGGGCCCGGTCCTGGTGATCGGCTCGCCGTTCCTGTGGTGGATGCGGGCCGGCGAACTGCGCGCCCTGCTCGCCCCCGTGGTGGCCGGCACCGCCGCCTCCGCCGACCCGGAGATCGCCGCCGCCCGCCGCTTCCTGCGCAGCCTGGACGCCAGCCTGGACTCCGGCCAGGGTGCCGCCCCCGGCCTCGGCGGCGGCACCCTGGCGGGCCCGCCCCGGCCGCCCCGCCGCGGTCCGGCCGCGCTCGCCGAGCGGATCACCCGCGGGATCACCCGCCGGCTGCTCGGCGCCTGCCGAGGCCACGCCGCCGAGTTGGAGCGCTCCGTGGCGAGCTGGGCCTCCGAGCAGGCCAGGACGGTCGACTACGGCCTGCGGATCGCCGCCCAGGAGCAGGTCGGCCTGGCCTACGCGGGCTGGGACCGGCTGCTCACCCGGGTCGCGCTGCCCGCCTGGCGGCTCGGCCGCCACCCCGCCCACCTCAACGCCGGCGTCGTCTCCGCCCTCACCGAGCTGTCCCGGCGCGACCGCCTGGCCGACGGCTACGGCACCCGGCTCGGCGACCGTCCCGCCTGCGACCTGCTGGAGGAGCCCGGCACCGTCGACCGGGCGGTCTCCCGGCTCGCCGCCGAGCTGTTCTTCGGCAGCCCGGCCGCCGGAGGCTGGCACGAGCTGGAGTGGACCGACTACCCGGCCGACGTGGTGGACGCCGGCTGGCGGGCCCGCGCCGCCGCCCTCCAGACCGCCCTGGACCGGCTCGCCCCCCAGGCCCGCCCCGGCTCCCCGACGCTCACCCGGTTGCTGGTCCGGCTCGCCGAGGGCGAGGGGGAGCAGTTGGCCGCCGCGCTGGCCGCCCAGCTGGCCCGCACCACCGCCCCGGCCCCGCTGCTCGAAACCGCCCGCAGCGGCCGTGACCTGCTGGTCGACCACGTCACCGCGATGGTCTGCTGCGCCGCCGTCGACACCGCGGGCGGCGCGCCCGGCCTGGACTGGCTGGACGGTCCGGTGCTGCTGCTGGGCGGGATCCGCCGCACCGACCTGGCCGGGCCGGTCGCCCAGGCCGTCGAACAGGGCCAGGACGGCCCGCTGCGGTCCTGGCTGGACGCCGCCGACGTCCGTCTGGAGAAACCCGTCCGGTTGTGAGCCGGACAGGCGGCGCTCGGCGCTCCGGCGCGCGCCCCCAAACCGACCGGCGGGCGGCCGTCTCCGCAGGCCGGAGGCCCGGCCGGGGGAGGGCGTGAGATTCCCGGCACCAATTGCGACCGCAGGGTGACGGAGCGCCAGCACTCTGTGGTGTATTAGACCGCACGCACATCCGGGGGGCACGTGCCAACCGGGCGGAAGTGCACCTGGGAGGGGCGCGTGGGCACGGAACTCAACCGCCGCTGGGAGTCCGGAACGCACGCTTACAGCGTCTCCGACCCCTTCGGCCAGGGCCCACTGCCCTGGCTGCGCAGCCCGGACCAGTACCTGGCCGGCGCCGAGGGCGCCGTCCCCTGGTACGTCTCGGTGGACGCGCCCGGCCAGCGGCCGCTGGCGGCCGGCGCCCGGCCCAAGCCGCCGGTCGGCACCCCGCAGAGCGCCAACGACGTGGACCAGCAGATCAAGGGCTTCGCCTCGGCCGGGGTGATCCGCCCCGGCGGTTCGGTGGACTTCCGGGTCACCGTCAACCCGCCCCGCGAGTTCACCGTGGACGTCTGGCGGATCGGCCACTACGGCGGCGACGGCGCCCGCCACATGACGTCCAGCCCGCTGATCGCCGGGCTGGCCCAGCCCGCCCCGCTGGTGGTCGAGCGGACGGTCTCCTGCCACCACTGGTGGCACTCCTGGCGGTTGCAGATCCCGGTGCACTGGAAGCCCGGCGCGTACGTCGCCGTGCTGACCACCGCGGACATGCTGCACCGCAGCCACATCCCGTTCACCGTCCGGGACTTCGAGGACCGGGAGCACGCCGCCGAACTGCTCCTGGTGGTCCCGGACGTGACCTGGCAGGCCTACAACCTGTTCCCCGAGGACGGCCGCAGCGGCGCCAGCCTCTACCACGCCTGGGACGGCCGGGGCGGCCTGGTCGGCGAACCGGAGGCGGCCGTCACGGTCTCCTTCGACCGCCCGCACGCCACCGCCGGGCTGCCGCTGCACGTCGGCCACGCGTACGACTTCATCCGCTGGGCCGAGCGCTACGGCTACGACCTCTCCTACGCCACCGCCACCGACCTGCACGCGGGCCTGGTCGACCCGGGGCGGCACCGGGCGCTGATCTTCCCGGGCCACGACGAGTACTGGTCCGAGCCGATGCGCCGGGCCGTCGAGCAGGCCAGGGACGACGGCACCTCGCTGGTGTTCCTGTCCGCCAACACCATGTACTGGCGGGTCGAGCTGACCGCCGCCGCCTCCGGCGAACCCAACCGGCTGCTCAACTGCCGCAAGCGGCAGAAGGTCCAGCCGGGTAGCTCGGCCGCCGGGGTGCCCGGTTCGGCCAGCGCGCTGTGGCGGGACGCCGGCGAGCCCGAGCAGCAGGTGCTCGGCCTGCAGTACTCGGGCCGGGTCGCCGCGCCCGTCCCGCTGATCGCCCGGCACACCGCGCACTGGCTCTGGGACGGCACCGGCTTGCAGGAGGGCGACGAACTGCCCGGCCTGGTCGCCGGCGAAGCCGACCGCTACTACCCCAAGGTGGCGCTGCCCGAGCACACCGAGCGGGTGCTGCTCGCACACTCGCCGTACCAGGACCTCGCCGGCCGCACCCGCTACCAGGAGACCTCGCTGTACCGGGCGCCCAGCGGCGCGTACGTGTTCGCGGCCGGTACCTTCGCCTGGTCGCCCGCACTGGGCCGCCCCGGCCTCACCGACGAGCGGATCCAGCGGGCCACCGCCAACCTGCTCGACCGCCTCGGCAAGAACGAGGCCTCCTTCGGCCGGGCCTCCCTCACCCGGAACGGGGCCGCCCTCGGCCAGAAACGGGGCCTCGGGGGTTCGTGAAAGACTGCGGGGGCAGTGACCTCCCCTTTCGCGCGCCCCACGCCCGCGAACGACCCCTGAGGACTGAGACACCGTGAGCGGATTTGTCACCAAGCCCGAGCCGGTCCAGGTGCCCGGCCTGGTCCACCTGCACACCGGCAAGGTGCGCGACCTCTACCGGACCGAGTCGGGCGAGCTGGTCATGGTCGCCAGCGACCGGATGTCCGCCCACGACTGGGTGCTGCCGAACGAGATCCCCGACAAGGGTCGCGTCCTCACCCAGCTGTCCCTGTGGTGGTTCGAGCGGATCGCCGACATCGTCCCCAACCACGTGATCTCCACCGAGGTCCCGTCCGGCGCCCCCGCCGACTGGAAGGGCCGCACGCTGATCTGCCGCAGCCTGGACATGGTCCCGGTCGAGGCGGTCGCCCGCGGCTACCTGGCCGGCTCCGGCCTGGCCGAGTACCAGGAGAACCGCACGGTCTGCGGCATCGCCCTGCCGGAGGGCCTGGAGAACAGCTCCGAGCTGCCCGCCCCGATCTACACCCCGGCGCTCAAGGCCGAGGTCGGCGAGCACGACGAGAACGTCTCCTACGAGGAGACCGCCCGCCGGATCGGCGCCGACCTGGCCGCCCAGCTGCGCCGCACCACCCTGGACGTCTACGGCCGGGCCCGGGACATCGCCCGCGACCGCGGCATCATCCTGGCCGACACCAAGTTCGAGTTCGGCCTGCTGGACGGCGAGCTGCTGATCGGCGACGAGGTGCTCACCCCGGACTCCTCCCGGTACTGGCCGGCCGACGAGTGGCGGCCCGGCCGCTCGCAGCCGTCCTTCGACAAGCAGCTGATCCGCGACTGGCTGGTCTCCCCGGCCTCCGGCTGGGACCGCTACAGCGAGCAGCCGCCGCCGGAGCTGCCGGCCGAGCTGGTCGAGCAGACCCGCGCCAAGTACATCGAGGTGTACGAGCGGCTGACCGGCACCGCCTGGGCCTGACGCCCGGCCGCCCGCGAGCCGTGCCCGTATTCGGGACCTAGATCCAGCCGTGCTCGCGGGCGATCCGCACCGCCGCGTGCCGGTTCTCGGCGCCCAGCTTCCCGGCCGCCGAGGACAGGTAGTTGCGGACGGTGCCGGGGGACAGCGCCGCCCGTTCGGCGATCTCGGTGATCGAGGTGCCGTCGGCGGCCAGCTCCAGGACGTCCGTCTCGCGCGGGGTGAGCGGGGTCTCGCCCGCGCTGATCGCGTCCGCGGCCAGCTCCGGGTCCACGTACCGGCCGCCGGCCCGGACGGTCCGGATGATGCCGGCCAGGTCGGCCGCCGAGACGGTCTTCGGCAGGAAGCCGCGCACCCCGACCTCCAGCGCCCGCTTGAGGTAGCCGGGGCGGCCGTGGCCGGTGACGATCATGCAGCGGCAGTCCGGCAGCAGCCGGCGCAGTTCGGTGGCCACCTCGATGCCGTCCTTGCCGGGCATCTGGAGGTCCAGCACCGCGACGTCCGGGCGGTGGGCCTGTGCCATCGCCAGCGCCTCCGGGCCGGAGCCGGCCTCGGCGACCACGGTGATGTCCTCCTCCAGGGAGAGCAGCGCGGCCAGCGCGCCCCGGATCAGGTGCTCGTCGTCGGCGAGCAGGACGCGCACGGGTGCGGGGTCGGTCATCGGGCGGTCCTCCGTCGGTGGGTGCGGGTCAGAGCGGGACGGCGGCGAGCATCCGGAAGGTGCCCTGGGCGGCCTCGGGGATGGTGAGCTCGCCGTCGTGGGCGGCCAGCCGTTCGCGCAGGCCGCGCAGTCCGGTGCCGCCGCCCAGCGAGGGGAGCGGGACGGCGGGCACCCCGTCATTCTCCAGCTCCAGGACGGCGCGGCCGTCCTGGAGGTTCAGCCGGATCAGGCAGTGGGCGGCCTCGCTGTGCCGCAGCACGTTGGTGGTGGCCTCGCGGATCACCCAGCCGAGCACCGACTGGATCGGCGGCGGCAGTTGGTCGGCGTTCTCGCCGAGGTCGATCTCGCAGGCGACGTCGGCGCTGCGCAGCACCGCGCGGGCGCCGATCGCCTCGGCGTGCAGGTCGGCGGTGCGGTAGCCGCGGATGACGTCCCGGACCTCGCGTTGCGACTCCTGGGCGATCCGCTGCACCTCGGCCATCTGGTCGGCGGCCTCCGGGCGCCCGCGGCGGGCGAACTGGACGGCGAGTTCGCTCTTGAGCGCGATGGTGGTGAGGTTGCGGCCCATCACGTCGTGCAGGTCGCGGGAGAACCGCAGCCGCTCCTCGGCGACGGCCAGCCGGGACTGGGCCTCGCGGGCGGTCTCCAGCTCCCAGATGATCGCGGTCACCCAGGCGAAGCTGCGGCAGGTGCCGACGAGGAAGGTCAGGCTGATCGCCGCCCCGACCGCCAGTCCGGCCGTGGTGGCGGGGCTCATCCCGGCCAGCAGCATCGCCGGGGCGATCAGCAGGATCAGGCCGAGTCCGGCGGCGAAGACCTGGCGCAGGGGCAGGCCCACGCTGATCGGGCCGATGGCGGCGCACAGCATGGCGATGGCGATCGCCGCGGTGAACGGCGTCCCTCCGGGCTGCCCGGGTTCGGCGGAGGACGGGCCCAGCAGCAGGACGGCCCAGGAACCGGCGACCGAGAGTGCGCTGTTGACGATCAGCCAGCGCAGGTGCTCGGTGGGGCGGTGCAGGTAGTGGTCGAGCGAGGTGCGGAACGCCCGGAGGCAGAGCAGGGTGGAGGCGAGCGAGACGACCACGGTGACCCGGACGGCGTCGACCGACCGGTCGATGTTCGTGACGGAGGAGGCGCTGAGCACCAGGTTCACCGGAACGATGCACCAGGCCACCATGTAGAGCGACCAGCGGAAGTACAGCTCGGCGCGTTGGGGCTTGCCGAAGCCCTTCCATCTGCGGACCGGCCCCTGGACGGCCATCGAATCGCTCCCCGTTTCGATCAAGATCGTGTCGCTACCTTCATATCAGAGGCGGAACGGGGGTCTGACCTTCGCACTTCCGGAGAGGGTGCCCGCCGGGGGCGTCAGCGGCGCGACTCCCAGCGGAAGTAGCGCACCGCGCCCCAGACCGCCAGGCCGAGCCAGACGGCGCCGGTCACCAGGTGCGGGGCGGCGGTGGACCAGGTGCCGGCGAAGCCGGTGGCGGCGGCCGAGCCGTCGCTGCCGGTCCAGCCGATCCGGATCAGCTGGAAGGCCGGGGTGGTGGGCAGCAGGCGGCAGAAGTCGGCCAGCCCGGGGGGCATGATCTCCAGCGGGATGAGCAGGCCGGAGCCGAACTGGGAGACCAGCAGCACCGGGAGGGTGGTGATGCCGGCGGTCTCGACGGTCTTGGTGAAGGCGCTGGAGACGGCGGCCAGTGCGATGAAGACGGCGATGCTCAGGACCAGCCCGACGGCCAGCAGCAGCGGGTTCACCGGCGTGCTGAGCTTGAGAAGGGCGGCGGCGCCGACGCCGACCACGGCGCACATCATCAGGGCGAGGCTCACCGAGGGCACCGCCGTGCCGGCCAGGATCTCGATGTCCCGGGCCTCGCCGGTGCGCAGCCGCTTGAGCACCAGCTCGTTGCGGCGGGCGACGTACGCGGCGGTCAGGTTGTAGTAGACGACGAAGGCGAGGACGCCGCCGATGGTGCCGGTGATCAGCAGCGTGTCGACGTCCAGTCCGGGGTGGGACTCGGCCTGCTGCTTGAGCATGTTGTGCCGGCCGGCGATCAGCAGCAGCGGCAGCAGCAGCGCGGTGAACAGGGCGGCCCGGTTGCGCAGCAGCAGGGTGGCCTCGGCGCGGCCGAGGGAGAGCAGCCGGCGGGCGGTGGTGCTCTGCGGGCCGGCGGCGGTCTTGGCGGCGGTGGCGGTGGTCATCGGGCGGATCCGATCAGGCGGCGGCGGGCGGTGCGGGCGGTGGGGGCGGCGGGCGACTGGGGCGGGGCCTGGTGGGCGGCCTCGGAGGCGATGGCGAGGAAGGCCTCCTCCAGTGAGGCGCTGCGGGCGTCCAGGGAGCCGAGCGCGATCCCGTGCTGCTGGGCCCAGCCGAGCAGTTCGAAGAGGGTGCGCTGGAGGCCGCCGGTCTGCACGGTGACCTTGCGGCCGTCGACGGTGATCTCGGCCCCGGCGAGGACCGGCAGCGCCGTCCCGGTGAACTCGGGGAGTTCGAAGCTGATCCGGGAGGGCCGGCCGGCGATCACCTCGGCGACGGTTCCGGTGGTGACGACCCGGCCGCCGTGCATGATGGCCAGCCGGTCGGCGAGCTCCTCGGCCTCCTCCAGGTAGTGCGTGGTGAGCAGCACGGTGGTGCCCTGGGCGCGCAGTTCGCGGACCAGCCGCCAGACGGCGGCGCGCGCCTCGGGGTCGAGGCCGGTGCTGGGCTCGTCCAGGAAGAGCACCTCGGGGCGGCCGAGCAGGGCCATCGCGAGGTCGAGCCGGCGCCGCTCGCCGCCGGACAACTGCTTGACCCGGACGTCGCGGCGGTGGCCGAGGCCGACCAGCTCCAGGGCCTCGTCGACCGGGCGGGCGCCGCTGGTCATGCCGGCCCAGCTGCGGCCGGTCTCGGCGATGGTGAGGTCGCCGGGGAAGCCGCCTTCCTGGAGCATGATGCCGATCCGCGGGCGGACGGCGGCGCGCTCCCGGTGGGGGTCGTGGCCGAGCACCCGGACGGTGCCGCCGGTGGGGGCGGCCAGGCCCTCGATGAGCTCCATGGCGGAGGTCTTGCCCGCCCCGTTGGTGCCGAGCAGGGCGAACAGCTCACCGCGGCCGACGGTCAGGTCGACGCCGCGGACGGCGTGGTAGCCGGTGGTGCCGGTGCCGTAGTGGCGGTGCAGGTCGGTGACCTCGATCACGCTGTCGCCGGGGCGGAGGGGCTGGCTCGTTTCCATGGCTCAAGCCTTCCGCCTCCCCGGCCGGGCGGGCAGTGCGCGCCGTCATGAGCCGGCGGTGGAGATCCACGGGTCGGCGATGACAAATGTCATGGGCCGGGATCGGCGTGGAGCGGGAATGCCGAAAGGCCCCCTCGATCGAGGGAGCCTTTCGTTCTGGAGCGGACGACGAGATTCGAACTCGCGACCCTCACCTTGGCAAGGTGATGCTCTACCAACTGAGCCACGTCCGCAGGTCTTACTATGGAGTTGTGCTGTGCTCGCGCACTGCGAGCGGACGACGAGATTCGAACTCGCGACCCTCACCTTGGCAAGGTGATGCTCTACCAACTGAGCCACGTCCGCACGGTGCCTGGTGGGGCACCCGCCGCCTCTCCGGATCTCTCCGTTGCGGCGACGAGGATTACTCTACAGCATCGTTCGGGGTGGTCGCCCCACCCTTTCGGTCCAGGCGGGCGGGGCGACCGGGGTGCCCGGGGCGGTCAGTTCGCCTCGGCGAACTGCTCGTACACGTGCTTGGGGATGCGTCCGCGGGCCGGCAGCTCCATGCCGCGCGACAGGGCCCAGGCGCGCACCGCGGCCGGGTCCGGGGTGAGCGCGGTGCGGCGGAAGGACTTTCCGGTGCGGCTCTGGCGGCGGCCGGCCGCGACGAACGGAGCGAGGGCCTCCCGCAGCTTTTCCGCGTTGTCCACGGACAGGTCGATCTCGTACGACTTCCCGTCGACGCCGAAGTGGACGGTTTCCGCCGCGGCGCCGCCGTCCAGGTCGTCGGAGAGCGTGACAACTACACGCTGAGCCATGGGTGTCAATCCTCTCGGGCAATTCGGCCGCCGGTCCGCGGGGTGCGTCCGGGGGCCTGATGTGCACCCACTCGCGCAAGCGCATACGGGCAGGCCTGGTGGCCCGCCGGATACGCAGCACTTGCCGCGACAGGTGGCCCTATTCTGCACCCGAAGGGGGTCGAAATCGAAGAGTCCGGCATTCTTTTCCGGATATTCACGTGTCTTCGCCGGAGTGCCGGATACCGGAGTGCGGGACGGGTCGATCTGTCCCGGAGTGCCGTATTCGGGTGTTCTTCGGGTGTTCTCGTTCCGGGGGTCGAATCCGTGGAAACCGCGCGGCCCCGCCGGGGGTTCACGGGCTTGGATCCCTTGCCGCGTAAGGGTCTCGAGTCTACGCGCGTCGCCTGCCCCGGCCAGCAATCCCGCCCGAAACCCCCGGTAGTCTGGAGTTCCCCCGCCTCACCGAAGACACCACCGGGAGTGCCAGTGGCACGCGTCGTAGTCGACGTCATGCTCAAGCCGGAGATCCTCGACCCCCAGGGCCAGGCGGTGCAGCGTGCACTGCCCCGTCTCGGATTCACCGGGATCGCCGACGTCCGCCAGGGCAAGCGTTTCGAGCTGGAAGTGGAGGGCCCGGTCGACGACGCCGCGCTCGCCCGTATCCGCGAAGCCGCCGAGACCTTTCTCGCCAACACCGTGATCGAGGACTTCACCGTCCGCGTCGAGGAGGCGGCGAAGTGACCACCCGCGTCGGCGTCGTCACTTTCCCCGGCTCCCTCGACGACCGTGACGCCCAGCGCGCGGTCCGCCTGGCCGGCGCCGAGCCGGTCGCGCTCTGGCACCGTGACAAGGATCTCCACCAGGTCGACGCCGTCGTCCTGCCGGGCGGATTCAGTTACGGCGACTATCTGCGCTGCGGCGCGATCTCCCGCTTCTCGCCCGTGATGGACACCGTCATCGAGCAGGCGAAGCTGGGAATGCCGGTCCTCGGTATCTGCAACGGCTTCCAGGTGCTCTGCGAATCGCACCTGCTGCCCGGCGCGCTCACCCGCAACGACTCGCTGCACTTCGTCTGCCGCGACCAGAAGCTGCGCATCGAGAACACCGGTACCGCCTGGACCCGGGATTACTCGGCGGGCCAGGAAATCGTCGTTCCGCTGAAGAACGGCGAGGGCCGGTTCGTCGCCGAGGAGCGCGTCCTGGACCAACTGGAGGCGGAGGGCCGGGTGGTGGCCCGTTACGTGGCCCGCGGCGATGCCGCTGACGGATGCGGTAACCCGAACGGTTCGTACCGCGACATCGCCGGCATCACCAACGCCGCCGGCAATGTCGTCGGCCTGATGCCGCACCCGGAGCACGCCGTGGAGCCGCTCACCGGTCCGACCGTCGAGGGCCTGGGCTTCTTCACTTCCGTCCTGAAGCAGCTGGTGAACGCCTGATGAGCCTCGACACCGTCAAGAACGCCGAGCAGACCCCGGACGTCGCCCAGCCCTGGGCCGAACTCGGGCTCAAGGAGGACGAGTACGCGCGCATCCGCGAGATTCTCGGCCGCCGCCCGACCGGCGCCGAACTCGCGATGTACTCGGTCATGTGGTCGGAGCACTGTTCGTACAAGAGCAGCAAGGTCCACCTGAAGCAGTTCGGCGACAAGAAGCCCGACTCGGACGCGATGCTCGTCGGCATCGGCGAGAACGCCGGTGTGGTCGACGTCGGCCAGGGCTACGCCGTGACCTTCAAGGTCGAGTCGCACAACCACCCGTCGTACATCGAGCCCTACCAGGGCGCGGCCACCGGCATCGGCGGCATCGTGCGCGACATCCTGGCGATGGGCGCCCGCCCGGTCGCCGTGATGGACCCGCTGCGGTTCGGCGCGGCCGACCACCCGGACACCCGGCGCGTGCTGCCCGGGATCGTCGCGGGCATCGGCGGCTACGGCAACTGCCTGGGCCTGCCGAACATCGGCGGCGAGGTCGTCTTCGACTCCTGCTACCAGGGCAACCCGCTGGTCAACGCGCTGTGCGTGGGCGTCATGAAGCACGAGGACATCCACCTCGCGCAGGCCTCCGGCGCCGGCAACAAGGTCATCCTGTACGGAGCCCGCACCGGCGGCGACGGCATCGGCGGCGTCTCCGTGCTCGCCTCCGAGACCTTCGACGACACCAAGCCGACCAAGCGTCCGGCCGTCCAGGTCGGCGACCCGTTCCAGGAGAAGCTCCTGATCGAGTGCACCCTGGAGATCTTCCGGGAGAAGCTCGTCAAGGGCATCCAGGACCTGGGCGGCGCGGGCCTGTCCTGCGCGACCTCGGAGCTGGCGAGCGCCGGCTCCGGCGGCATGCGGGTCGAGCTGGACACCGTGCCGCTGCGCGACAACACGCTCTCGCCCGAGGAGATCCTCATGAGCGAGTCGCAGGAGCGCATGTGCGCCATCGTCGAGCCCGGCAAGGTCGACCGCTTCCTGGAGATCTGCGAGAAGTGGGACGTCATCGCCACCGTCATCGGTGAGGTGACCGACGGCGAGCGCCTGGAGATCTTCTGGCACGGCGAACTCGTCGTCGACGTGCCGCCGCGCACCGTCGCCCACGAGGGCCCGACCTACCAGCGCCCGTACGCCCGCCCGAGCTGGCAGGACGCGCTGCAGGCCGACGCCCCCACCGGCGAGCGGCTGGCCCGCCCGACCACCGGCGAGGGCCTCAAGGCCGACCTGCTGAAGGTCGCCGGCTCCCCGAACCAGGCCTCCAAGTCCTGGATCACCGACCAGTACGACCGCTACGTGCTCGGCAACACCGTGCTCTCGGTCGGCGAGGACTCGGGCATGATCCGGATCGACGAGGAGACCAACCTCGGCGTCTCGGTCGCCACCGACGGCAACGGCCGCTACACCAAGCTGGACCCGTACACCGGCGCCCAGCTGGCCCTCGCCGAGGCCTACCGCAACGTCGCGGCCGGCGGCGCCAAGCCGCTCGCGATCTCCGACTGCCTCAACTTCGGCTCCCCCGAGGACCCGGACGTGATGTGGCAGTTCGCCGAGGCCACCCGCGGCCTGGCCGACGCCTGCCTGGTGCTCGGCACCCCGGTCACCGGCGGCAACGTCTCGCTGTACAACCAGACCGGCGAGGTCGCCATCCACCCGACCCCGGTGGTCGCGGTGCTCGGCGTCATCGACGACGTCACCCGGCGCACCCCGGTCGCCTTCGCCGAGGAGGGGCAGCTGCTCTACCTGCTCGGCGACACCGCGGACGAGCTCGGCGGTTCGGCCTGGTCGCAGGTGGTCCACGACCACCTCGGCGGTCTGCCGCCCAAGGTCGACCTGGAGCGCGAGCGGCTGCTCGGCGACATCCTGATCGCCGCCTCGCGCGACGGCATGATCGACGCCGCGCACGACCTCTCCGACGGCGGCCTCGGCCAGGCGCTCGTGGAGAGCTGCCTCAAGGGCGGCCACGGCGCGCGGATCATCGTGCCCGAGGGCGCGGACCCGTTCGTGTTCCTGTTCTCCGAGTCGGCCGGCCGCGCTGTCGTGGCGGTGCCGCGCAGCGAGGAGCTCCGGTTCAACGACATGTGCACCGCGCGCGGCCTGCCGGCCACCCGCATCGGTGTCGTGGACGGCGAATCCCTGGACGTCCAGGGCCAGTTCACCGTCTCGCTGGCCGAGCTGAAGGACGCCCACACCGGCGTCATCGAGGCTCTGCTCGCCTGACCCGCGCGGTTCGAGGGGCGGACGGTCCGACGGGGCCGTCCGCCCCTCGGCGTATGTTGGGGGCCATGCCCCCCAAGCCCCGTACCTACCAGCCGCAGAAGGTGCGCACCGCGCTCGCGGCGCAGACCGGCGCGCTGCGCGACGCCGTCCGGCAGCTGTGTGAACGCCCGGACGCCGAGCAGTGGTTGGCCCGGCCGACCAGGCTGGGGGAGTGGACGGTCCGCGAGCTGATCGCGCACCTCGCCGTCCAGCTCGACTTCGTCCCCGAGCACCTCGACGATCCGCTGGAGGGGCGGGCACCGTTGGACCTGTCGGGGTGGGTGGCCGCGGTCGGCACGGTCGCGCCGCTGCTCGACGAGCAGGCCCGGGCGAGGGCCGCGGGCGACTTCGGCGGGGACGCGGCCTCGGTGGCGCAGGCCTTCACCCGGGCGGCGGACGCGCTGACCGGTCTGCTGGACCGGCCCGAAGCCGCCGACCCGGTACGGCGGTTCGAGATCCGGCTGGGCTCGATGACACTCGCCGACATGCTGGTGACCAGGCTGGTGGAGACCGTCGTGCACGCCGACGACCTGGCCGCCGCGCTCGGCCTCGACGGCTTCCCGCACGACCGCCAGGCCGTCGCCGCCGTCACCCGGCTGCTGGCCGACGCCTTCGCCGACCGCGCGCCGGGCGGCGCGGTCGAGCTGCGGATCCCGCCGTACGCCGTCGTGCAGGCCGTCGAGGGCCCCCGGCACACCCGGGGCACCCCGCCGAACGTGGTCGAGACCGACCCGCTGACCTGGATCCGGCTGGCCACCGGCCGGGCCGACTGGGCCGCCGCGGTGGACGCGGCGGCGGTCTCCGCCTCCGGCGAGCGCAGCGACCTGCGGGAGTACCTGCCGGTGCTCGGGTAGCCGCGCTTCGGGGGGCGTCCTACGGCACCGACGGCCCGCTGAGGTAGGTGCCGTTCTCCGAGTACGGCCAGGCGTTGGGCTCGCAGCCCTTGAGTCCGTAGATCTGCTGCATCATCGCGGGCGCCGGCTTGCCCGGGCCGGGGCAGGTCTCGTGCCCGTGGCCTATCCGGTGGCCGACCTCGTGGTTGATGATCAGCGCCCGGTACTCGTCGAGCGGGCCGCTGAACTGCGGTGAACCGGTGTTCCAGCGCTTGGAGTTGACGAGCACCTGGTTGCCGACGTTGCAGTTCACCTCGCCGTGGGTGTCCAGGCCGGAGGCGCCGCAGATCCGGTCCACGGTGGCCGGCGAGGCGATCTTCACGGTGAAGTCGTACCCGCCGCCGGCGACCAGCTGGAAGCCGTTCTTGCGGTCGTTGGTCCAGCCGCGCCTGTCGCCGAGGAAGCCGTGGATCTGGGCGGCGGCGCCGCCGGCGTCGATGCCTATGCCGTCCTCGACCTCCACCCGGTAGCGGCGCACGGTGCCGCGTCC
The DNA here is from genome assembly GCF_040685715.1 of Kitasatospora sp. NPDC088264. Taxonomy (NCBI): domain Bacteria; kingdom Bacillati; phylum Actinomycetota; class Actinomycetes; order Kitasatosporales; family Streptomycetaceae; genus Kitasatospora; species Kitasatospora sp. NPDC088264. The sequence goes on along the minus strand of NZ_JBFBIR010000002.1, from coordinate 203,659 downwards.
GACCGGCTGGGCGGTGGCGGCGGCGATGCTGAAGGTGCCCGCGCCCTTGGCCGGGCCGGGGTCGGGCGTGGTGGGCGTGGTGGGGGTGGGTGTCGAGGACGGGGCGGGGGGCTCGCTCGGGGTGTCGGTCGGCGTCGGGGTCGGCGTCGGGCCGGCGGGCGAGGGAGCCTGATCGGTCGGCGGGGCGATCCGCGCCTGGGCGGTCGGCCCGCCGCCGGGCGCGTCGGAGGAGCGGGTCAGCACGACCGCCGTACCGCCCAGCACCGCCACCGCCGTGACCAGCGCCGCGAGCATGCCGGGCCCGAGCCGGCGCGGCGGCCGTCGGCGTCGGCGGCCGCGGGCACTGCCGCTCCTGGCGGCGGATCTGGCTGCGGGCATGATCGACACCCTGACATGGCGAACGGGTGAATGTCCACATACCGGGTATGCAGGCGCCCGGCGGCTGCCGCCGATCCCGGGACGCCGGTTGACCCTGGCGTCCCGGATGGCAGACTGCCTGCATGGCGATTCACCGGAATCTTCTCGACGGCCCCGATCCGACCCTTCTCCCGGAGGACGAGCAGCCCTACCGCATGCTGGCGGAGGAATCGGCCTCACCCACCCAGGTGGCCGCCGACTTCCCGACCTTCTGCCTCGCCTGGGCGATGCTCGCCGACGACGCCTACGCGGCCGGCCGCTACGTCGAGTCCTACGCCTACGCCCGCACCGGCTACCACCGCGGCCTGGACGCGCTGCGCCGCAACGGCTGGAAGGGCCACGGCCCCGTGCCGTGGGAGCACCGCGGCAACCGCGGCTTCCTGCGCTGCCTGGCCGGGCTCGCACGGGCGGCCGGCGCGATCAAGGAGACCGAGGAGGAGGCCCGCTGCTGGCAGTTCCTGAAGGACAGCAGCGCGGAGGCGTACGCGGAGCTGAAGCAGTAGACCCGCACGGCTGCTGAGGCAGCAGACCCACACACGGGTGCGCCCCCCGGTGAAGTCCACCGGGGGGCGCACCCGCGTTCACGCCGTGGCCGGGCTCACTTCAGACGGTTGCCGGCCGAGCGCAGCTGCTGCGCGGCCTCCAGCACACGGGCGGCCATGCCCGCCTCGGCGAGCTTGCCCCAGGTGCGCGGGTCGTAGGTGTTCTTCTTGCCGACCTCGCCGTCGACCTTCAGCACACCGTCGTAGTTGCGGAACATGTGGTCCACGACCGGGCGGGTGAAGGCGTACTGGGTGTCGGTGTCCAGGTTCATCTTCACGACGCCGTTCTCCAGCGCGGTGGCGATCTCCGCCGCGGTCGAGCCGGAACCGCCGTGGAAGACGAAGTCGAACGGGTCGGTCTTGCCGTACTGCTTGCCGATCGCGTCCTGCAGCTCGCGCAGCAGCTCCGGCTTCAGCACGACGTTGCCCGGCTTGTAGACGCCGTGCACGTTGCCGAACGAGGCGGCCAGCAGGTAGCGGCCCTTCTCGCCCAGGCCCAGCGCCTCGGCGGTGCGCACGGCGTCGTTGACGGTGGTGTACAGCTCGTCGTTGATCTCGTGGGTGACGCCGTCCTCCTCGCCGCCGGTCGGGGTGATCTCGACCTCAAGGATGATCTTGGCGGCGGCGGCCTGGGCCAGCAGCTCCTGGGCGATCGCCAGGTTGTCGGCGAGGGTCTCGGCCGAGCCGTCCCACATGTGCGACTGGAACAGCGGGTTCTGGCCCTTGGCCACGCGCTCGGCGGAGACCGCCAGCAGCGGGCGGACGTAGCCGTCCAGCTTGTCCTTCGGGCAGTGGTCGGTGTGCAGTGCGACGGTGATGTCGTACTTGGCGGCGACGATGTGCGCGAACTCGGCCAGCGCCACGGCGCCGGTCACCATGTCCTTGTTGTGCTGGCCGCCCAGGAACTCCGCGCCACCGGTCGAGATCTGGATGATGCCGTCGCTCTCGGCCTCGGCGAAACCACGCAGTGCGGCGTGCAGGGTCTGCGACGAGGTGACGTTGATGGCCGGGTAGGCGAACTTGCCCGCCTTGGCCCGGTCCAGCATCTCGTTGTAGACCTCGGGAGTTGCGATGGGCATGCGATCCGCTCCTGTCGGGTTGCGGCGTACGGACGGTGCTGTCCGACGCTGTGTACGCCTTCGGTACGACTCCGTGCCGGCCGCCGACGCGCGGCGCTGCGGTGTGGCTCTCCGGCACCAAGGTTCGAGCGACCTCCGCGGTACGGCAATGAGGGTGGTGTGCCGCTGCGGACCGGACGCCCGTGCCATCCTCCCAGACTCGTGCCCGCAGGTCAGCAGGAGCCCGCCAGTCGGACCGTCGCCGCCGCCGACGCGGACGGCCCGCTCCTGCGACGTTCGGCGGACACCGGATACACCTGCCGGGCGAAGCCTCCGTACAGGACGGCCCGCTATCCTGCGGCCGTGGACTACAACCAGCTGGCCGTCAACCTGCTCGACGCCAAATCACTGATCTCGTCCCTCGGCGCCATCGGGCTGATCGCGATCATCTTCGCGGAGACCGGCCTGCTGGTCGGCTTCTTCTTCCCGGGTGACTCACTGCTGATCATCGCCGGCGTCGCGGCGTCGAACGCCGCCTCGTCGGTGCTCGGCGACGGCGCCAAGCTGCCGATCGCCGTCCTGCTCGTCGGCGCCCCGGTGGCCGCGGTCGCGGGGGCCCAGCTCGGGCACCTGATCGGGGTCAAGGTCGGGCCGAAGATGTTCGACAAGCCCGAGTCGAAGATCTTCCGCCGCGAGTACGTGATGAAGGCGGAGGAGTACTTCAACAAGTTCGGGCCCGGCAAGGCCGTGGTGCTGGCCCGCTTCATGCCGATCGTCCGGACCTTCCTCAACCCGGTCGCGGGCACCCTGGAGATGCCCGCCCGGACGTTCTTCCTGTGGAACGTCATCGGCGGCGTGCTCTGGACCGAGTCCATGCTGCTGATCGGCTACTTCTTCGGCGACGCGCTCGCCCCGGTGATCGACAAGTACCTGATCCCGGCGGTGCTGCTGATCGTCCTGCTCTCGATCTCGCCGATCCTGATCGAGGTCCTGCGCGAGCGCAAGAAGCGGAAGGCCGGCGGCGCCGTGGAGAGCACCGAGGCCGACGCCGTGCAGAGCGGCGGCCGCCACCGGCGCGGCTGAGCACCGGGGCTTCGCGCACGACACGCGAAGGGGCCGGGTCCCGTCTCACGTTTCACGTGAAACAGGACCCGGCCCCTCGTGCTGTCAGGTCCGGCCGGGCTCAGAGGCCCAGGTCGTCCAGGGTGTAGGCGGTCACGTACGGCAGGCCCTGCGCCTCGACCGCGGCCGCGCCGCCGCGCTCCACGATCACCGCGACGCCGACCACCTCGGCGCCCGCCTCGCGCAGCGCCTCGACGGCGGTCAGCACCGAGCCACCGGTGGTGGAGGTGTCCTCGACCGCCAGCACCCGGCGGCCCTTGACCTCCGGGCCCTCGATCCGGCGCTGGAGGCCGTGCGCCTTGCCCGCCTTGCGGACCACGAAGGCGTCCAGCTCACGCCCGCGCGCGGCGGCGGCGTGCAGCATCGCGGCGGCCACCGGGTCGGCGCCCAGGGTCAGACCGCCGACGGCGTCGTACTCCAGGTGCGAGGTCGCGTCCAGCATCACCCGGCCGACCAGCGGGGCGGCCTGGCCGTCCAGCGTGATCCGGCGCAGGTCGACGTAGTAGTCGGCCTCCTTGCCGGAGGAAAGGGTGACCTTGCCGTGTACGACGGCCTTGTCCTTGATCTGTGCCAGCAGGGCGTCGCGGTCGTTGCTCATGAGCGTCCAGTCTAGGCCCTCCCCCGCCGGTCAGCGCCGACGCAAGGCCCTGACCAGCACCACGGCGCCACCCAGCAGCGCGACCCCGCCGCCGATCACCCACGGCACCGCGCTGCGGCCGCCCGAACCCGGCACCACGATCCCGCCGGCCTCGCCGCCCCAGCGGGACGCCGCCCGGGCCCGGGCACTACGGGCCGGCAGCGCCGGGGCGTACCGCCCCCGCGGCGGCGCGTGGTCCACCTCCTCGGCCGACCGGCCGACGATGCTGCGGCGCACCGGGCCGCCGCCCGCCGGTTCCTCCTCGTACTCGAAGAGCGGCTCGGCGGGGAGCTCCTCGGCGACTCCCTCCTCGGGCCCGTCCCCGTCGCCGCCGCCGGTGGGCAGGCCGAAGCGCTCGGCGTCGGCGTCGGAGAAGGCGATCAGGTCGGACAGGTCGTCGTCGAGGTCGTCGCCGGGCTGGTCCTGGTGCTCCTCGATGAACACCACGCCGGCGTCGGTCCCGGTCCCGCCCTCGGCCCCGGCCTCGCCACCGGTCTCCGTGTCGCTCTCGCCGTCGCCGTCGCCGTCGCTCTCGCTCTCGCTCTCCGGCTCGGGCTCGGCGTCCGGGGAGGCGAGCGCGGTGGCGAACCGGTCCAGCAGACGGCGGCCGGCGGCGTCGAGGGTCTCCTCGTCGAACTCGGTGAGCCGGCCGGTGGCGCTCAGGTCGCCGGTGAAGCGGACCACCGCGGTACCGCCCTCGGCGCCGTCCGCGACGCTGACCCGGACGGTGGCGGTCGCCTCGCCGCTGCCACGGGCCTCCTGGCCCTCGGCGAACACGGTCAGCACGCCCTCGCGCCCTTCGATCAGGGACAGCACGCCCCTGTACGTGATGGTGGAGCCGCCGATCCGCAGCTTCAGCCGGCCGCCGATCTCCTCCGCCGGCCCACCGCCGACCGCGGCCGGCTCGGTGCTCAGCCCCGGCACGCTACGGGCCAGCAGAGCCGGATCCTGCAAGGCCTGCCGCACCAACTCGGCGGGCATCGGGACGACAACCTCATGCTCCATGTCAGGGAGCCTACCGACCCAACCCCGCCCGGTCCCCACCCACCGCCACCCGACTTCCCCGGACCACCGGTGTCCAGCCCCGCGCCCCCGGCTCAGCGGGGGCCGAGCAGGGTGAGGGCGGCCGGGGGGTGGGCGGGGCGGAGGGCGGCGAGGCGGGTGGCGGAGCCGCGGAGGCCGTCGGGGGTGAGGGCGCGGGGCGGTGGGGCGTCGGGGGCGAGGGTGAGCGGGGGCCGGGCGGCGGCCGCGAGGAGGAAGGTCTGGGCGGCGCCCGGCGGGTCGGGGCGGCAGCTCGCGGTGGCGCTGCCCTGGACGGAGTACGGGACGGTCTGCAGTCCCGCCGTCCGCAGGCCGGACTCGATCGGCCAGAGGCCGTCCGGGTCGCCGCCGGCCCGGACGGCGACGCGGCCGCCGGGGGAGAGCAGCCGGGTGGCGAGGCCGTAGAACTCCTGGGAGTGGAAGGTGACCGGTCCGCCGTCGGCGGGCGCGGGCAGGTCGGCGAGCACCACGTCGTACGGTCCGCCGGCCGTGGCGGCGCCGCGCAGCCAGGCCATCGGGTCGGCGGCGGTGGCGTGGACGCGGGGGTCGTCGAGGGAGTGGTCGGTGAGGGCGGCGAGCCCGGGGTCGGTGCGGGCGAGCCGGGGGAGCGCGGGGTCGGCGTCGACGAGCCGGACGGAGCGGACGCCGCGGTGCCGGAGCACCTCGCGCAGGGCGAGGCCGTCGCCGCCGCCGAGGAGCAGGACGCGGGCGTCCGGGCCGGCGGCCATCGCCGGGTGGACCAGGGCCTCGTTGCCGCGGTACTCGTCCGGCCCGCAGACGGTGAGGCGGCCGTTCAGGTAGAGCCGGAGCGGGCCTTCGGCGGGGCCGGTGAGCACGATCTCCTGGGAGCGGCTGCGGGCGGCGAAGCGGACCTGCGCACCGTAGAGGGCGTGCCGGGCGGCGCGTTCGATGGCGCCGGAGCCGGCGGCGGCCGCGGCGAGCAGGGCGAGGACGAGCGCGCAGCCGCCCCAGAGCAGGAGCCGTATCCGGGGGGCGGGTTCCTCGCGGAAGAGCCAGAGCACGACGGCGGCTCCGGCGACGGCGTTGACGGCGCCGGTGACGAGGGCGCCGTCGCCGGGCCCGAGGCCGGGGAGGATGAGGAAGGGGAAGGCGAGGCCGCCGATCAGCGCGCCCACGTAGTCGGCGGCGAAGAGGTCGGCGGCGGCGCGGCCGGCGTCCTCGCGCCGGATCCGCTGGATGAGGGTCATCAGGAGCGGGATCTCGGCGCCGATGAGGATGCCGATGAGGCAGGTGAGGCCGACCATGGCGGCCTGGTAGCGGCCGATCCAGGCCCAGCAGGAGTAGAGCGCGAGGACGGAGAGGCCGCCGGTGAGCGCGAGGGCGCATTCGACCAGGGCGAAGGCGGTGGCGGGCTGCCGGGTGAGGCGTTTGGCGAGGAGCGAGCCGAGGCCCATCGCGAACACCATGACGGAGAGCACGACGGAGGTTTGGGTGACCGAGTCCCCGAGCAGGTAGTCGCCGAGCGCCACGAGTTCGAGTTCGTAGACGAGTCCGCAGGCCGCACAGACGAACGCGGCCAGCAGGACGGTGAGGCGGGCCAGCCGGGGGTGGGAGCGCAGCCGGGACCGACGGCGGGTGGGCAGGGGGGCGAGGCTCCGCCCGGGCCGAGGTGGGGCGCCGTCGTCGAGGTCCACTCGCGAGCGGGCGGGTGGACCGGCCGGATGGTTGATCACGAACAAACGCTAGGGGACGTTCGGGACGGATAGCTGCGCCCATTCGACGGACAGTGTGGGACGCCGGATTGACGAATCGTTCCTGCGTACGATTCATAGGCCGTGGCGGGATCGGCGACCCTGCTCGGACGGCTGGCGGTCATGCCCCGGACACCACCAGCGAGGAGCGGGTGCAGACCAGCCGGCCCTCCTGCGGGTAGGCGTGCCAGGTCCGCCAGAGCAGCCGGTCGGCGCCGCCCTGGGTGACCAGCGCGGTGAAGGCGCTCGGGTCGCCCGGGAACACCCCGGCCAGGCCGCGCGGGTGGCCCTCGACCAGGGCCAGCAGTTCCTGCGCGCGGGCCGCGAAGTCGTGCGGGGGCAGCGCCTCGATCCGGGCCGCGAACTCGTACTCCCAGCCGCCGACCTGCTTGGCCACCCGGGCCGGCAGCGGGGTGCGGCGGCCGGGCAGGCAGGCGACGGTCTCCAGGCACTCGCCGGGGCCGGCGGCGATCACCACCTGGTGCGAAGCGCCGAGCAGTCGCAGCTGGAGGGTGCCGGACGCGGTGGGGTGGCCGCCTCCGTCGAGTCTCAGGTCGCGGACCGCGAGAGCGGGCAGCGGGTCGCCGCCCAGGCACCAGGCCAGGTCACCGGCGCGGGTGTCCGTGTAGGAGGTCTGCAGTGTGGTGAGCATGCTCGGCTCCGCGTTTCAGCTCCGTGCGCGCCCGCCGAGCAGCACCGAGTAGGCCTAGGCGATGGCGAGGCTGTTCGTGGCTGTGCGGCCCTGGGCGCGGCCGACCGTGGAAGGAGGGATTCCGGCTGGAGATTCAGCAGCAGAGAAGCATGAATACGCCGGGTCCGCCGGTGATTTACCCAACTTTGTCAAGCATTCACCGTTTCGAGCACACCTGCTTCCCGGCTCTGATCGACCCGGTGTGCGACTCTGCACAGCGCGCGCCCCTACGACCGGGTCGTGCGCCGTGCACGCTGGTAGTGCGCCGGGTGCACGCCTTGTGCGCCGCCGCCCTGCACGCACCGGGCGGGCAGGGCGGTCGGAGCGTTCCGTCGAGGCCGAAGGAATTGCCTCACAGACATCATTCAATCGTCAACCAGACGTCAACCAACCATGACTGTCAGGCGAGTTGAGAAGAACTGGGCCCACTCGCCGGGCCATCATTGCTCCCCTCACGGCCGGGGGTCGATCGGCGCGAGCACCCCGAGCCGGTCCTCGACCGCCTGGGCCGCCTCCAGGCAGAGGTCCTCCCGGAACGCCCGCCCCACGAGCTGCACCCCGGTCGGCAGCCCGTCGGCCAGGCCGGTGGGCACCGCCACCGCGGGCAGCCCCGCGAAGCTGGTCACCTTGCACAGCCGCATCGCCGTGCGGACCAGCTCCCACCCGGCCGCGTCCCGGGACTCGATGCCCGGTTCGACCGGCGGTTCGGTGAACACCGGTCCGAGCAGCAGCGGGTACTCGTCCAGGAATTCGGCCCAGGAGCGGCGGATGCCCAGCCAGCTCCCCATCAGCTCCATGAGCTCGGCGGCGGTCGCGGGCGGGGTCCGGGCCATCGTCAGCTCGATGTAGCGGTCGCCGCCCGGGCCGAGCAGGGGGCGTACGGCGGGCCACTTGGGTGCGAACTCGGTCATGGTGATCCGGTCGCACACCTCCAGGGCCTCGTCGAGCCGCGGGACGTCCGCCACCTCGCGCACGTCGTACCCGGCGTCCCGCAGCGCCGCCGCCGCGCGTTCGACCGCGGCCCGGACCGTCGGGTGGACGCCGTGGCCGCCCGGATCGGCCACCACCGCGACCTTCACCGGCCCGGGCAGCGGCTCGCCGTAGCGCGGCACGGGCAGGGCGCGCGGGTCGCGCGGATCGGGGCCGGCCAGCACCTCGTAGGCCAGCCGGAGGTCGGCGACGCTCCGGGCGAGCGGGCCGTCGGCGACCAGCCACTGGGAGGCCGGCCCCGGGTCCTGCGGCCCGAACGCGCGGTGGTCGGCGGGGAACCGGCCGTTGGACGGGTTCAGCCCGGCGACCCCGCAGAACGCGGCCGGGACGCGGACGGACGCGCCGGAGTCGTTGCCGAGCCCGAGCGCGGCCAGGCCGGTCGCGACGGCCGCGCCGTCGCCGCCGCTGCTCCCGCCCGGGGTGCGGCTGCGGTCCCACGGGTTGGCGGTGTCGCCGTAGAGCTCGCTGCGGGTGTGCATCCCGGCCAGGATCATGGTGGGCATGTTGCTGTGCCCGATCGGTACGGCCCCGGCCGCGCGCAGCCGGGCGACCGGGGGAGCGTCGGCCCGCGCCACCAGGTCGCGGAAGCGCGGCACCCCGAAGGTGGTGGCCACGCCCTCGATGGCGGTGGTCTCCTTCACGGTGAACGGCACGCCCGCCAGCGGGCCGGGGTCCTCGCCCGCGGCCAGGCGCCGGTCGAGTTCCCGGGCCTGCACCCGGGCGCGCTCCGCCAGGACCTGGGTGACGGCGTTCACCTGTGGGTTCACCGCGCTGATCCGCTCCAGGTGGCTGTCGAGCAGTTCGACGGCCGAGACCTCCTTGCCGCGTACCGCCGCCGCCTGCGCGGTGGCCGTCAGTCGCCACAGGGCGTCCTGCATGACGTACTCCCCTCCTCGTTCCGATGCGCTCGTATCGGTACCGTAGCCTGGGAACCGATACGAGTGCATCGAATAAACCGGAGGGGGAGCCCGTGCCCAGACAGGTGGACCACGACGGACGGCGCCGACGGATCGCCGAGGCCGTCTGCCGGCTCGCCGACGAACGAGGCCTGGAAGGGGTGACCCTGCGCGACGTGGCCGACCGCGCGCAGGTGTCGACCGGCGCCGTCCAGCGCTGCTTCCGCACCAAGGACGAGATGCTCCGCTTCGCCCTCGGCTACGTCGGTGAGCGGATCACCGCCCGGGTCCGGGCGTACCCCGCCGACGACCCGGCGCCCTCGCCCGCCGCCCTCCTGGCACACGCGGCCGCCGAGGCGGCGCTGCTCGGCGACGGACAGCGCTCCCAGGCGCGGGTCTGGCTGGCCTTCGTCGCGCAGGCCGCCGTCGACGAGCGGCTGGCGGGCCCGCTGAACGCCGACTACGCGGCCCTGGAGGGCCTGTTCGCCCGGCTGATCGCCGAGGCGTCGCCGGCGGCCGGGCCGGACGCCGCCCGGGAGGCGAAGACGCTGCTGGCCCTTGCCGACGGGCTCACCACGCACGTCCTCGTCGGCCGCCTCACCGCACCCGAGGCCCGGGCGATCCTGAACGCCCACCTGTCCGGCCTCGGGCGGCGGCCGGGCGACGGCTCAGAGGCGCTGGAGCCGTGACACCGCTTCCTCCAGCACGGAGTCCTGCTTGCAGAAGGTGAAGCGGACCAGGCTGCGGCCGGCCTCGGTGTTGTCGTAGAAGACGGCGTTCGGGATGGCGACGACGCCGCAGCGCTCCGGCAGGGCGCGGCAGAACTCGATGCCGTCCTTCTCGCCGAGCGGGGTGATGTCGGTGGTGATGAAGTACGTGCCCTCGGGGGTGAACACCCGGAAGCCGGCCGCGGTGAGCCCGTCGACCAGCAGGTCGCGCTTGCGGAGCAGGTCGGCGCGGAAGCCGTCGAAGTAGCTGTCGGGCAGCCGCAGCGCCTCGGCGACGGCGTACTGGAAGGGGCCGGCGCTGACGTAGGTGAGGTACTGCTTGGCCGTGCGGACGGCCGTGACCAGGGCCGGGTTCGCGGTGACCCAGCCGACCTTCCAGCCGGTGAAGGAGAAGGTCTTGCCGGCGGAGGAGATGGAGACGGTGCGCTCGCGCATGCCGGGCAGGGCGGCGATCGGGTGGTGGGTGGCGCCGAAGACGAGGTGCTCGTAGACCTCGTCGGTGACGACCAGCAGGTCGTGCTCGACGGCGAGGGCGGCGATGGCGGCCAGCTCGTCGGCGGTGAGCACGGTGCCGGTCGGGTTGTGCGGGGTGTTGATCAGCAGCAGGCGGGTGCGCGGGGTGATCAGGGTGCGCAGTTCGTCCAGGTCGGGGCGGAAGTCCGGGGCGCGCAGGGTGAGCGGGCGGCGGGTGGCGCCGGCCATCGCGATGCAGGCGGCGTAGGAGTCGTAGAAGGGTTCGAGGGCGATCACCTCGTCACCCGGCTCCAGCAGGGCGAGCAGGGTGGCGGCGATGGCCTCGGTGGCGCCGGCGGTGACCAGCACCTCGGTGTCCGGGTCGTAGCCGAGGCCGTGGAAGCGCTGCTGGTGCTCGGCGATGGCCTGCCGCAGCTCGGGGATGCCGGGGCCGGGCGGGTACTGGTTGCCGCGCCCGTTCAGCACGGCGTCGGCAGCGGCCCGGGCCACCGAGGCCGGGCCGTCGGTGTCGGGGAAGCCCTGGCCGAGGTTGATCGAGCCGGTGGCCGTGGCCAGGGCGGACATCTCGGCGAAGACGGTCGTCCCCATGCCGGCCAGTCGGCGGTTCAGCAGCGGCCTGTTGCCCATCGGTGGCTCCTCACGCGTCGTCGTCGGCCCCATCCTGGGTCAGCCGGGGGCCGGGGACAAGGACGGCCCGACCACCTGGGGCCAAGTGGTCGGGCCGTGCGCTCGCGGGGCGGGCAGGGTCACGCCTCGTTGGTGTCCTCGGGGGTCTCGCCGTCCTCGCCCTCGATCTCGTTCTGCAGACCGAGGCGCTCGACGATCCACTGCTCGAAGCCGACGGCGGCCTGGGTCCAGTTGGCGGTGGTGGTGACGAAGTAGTCCAGGTTGACGCCGGTGCCGACGATCATCTGGGCCTCGCCGATCAGGCGGACCACGCCGTCCTCGTGGGTGTGGGTGTAGACCTTGGGCCAGAGGGTCTCGCGGTTCCACTCGTCGATGAGGTCGAGGATCTCGCCCTTCTTCTCCAGCGGGTACGCGCGGTCGTAGAAGGCGCGCACCGCGAAGAGCTCCTTCTGCTCGCCGCGGAACATGTAGTAGACGCGGAAGCCCTCCCAGGGAGCGGTGAGGTCGCCCTCCTCGTCCACGACGTGCTTGAGCTGCATCTGGTCCAGCAGCTGGGCCACCAGGCCCTGGTCCGGGACGATGATCGGCGGCGGGCCGGCCGGCCGCCCCTGGTCGCCGGGCTGGCCGCCACCCTGGGGTGCGCCGAACGACGGGATGGACGACGGGTCGATGCTCATGGGGTCCTCTTCCTCAGTGCACGTGGTGGCCGGCAATGAGAGGCCGCCCTTTCCACTTCCCATCCTGCCTCATCCGGGGCCTGCCTCACAGGGGCACCCGGCCACGCGTCGATCTTCGTCCGGGGCGCTCCGACGCCCGCCGCGAGCGGTGATGGTGACGGAGCGTGTCCGGTTGGAGGGCCGTCGCTGCCGGGGCTCCGGCGGGGTGCGGCGGGGTGCGGCCGTAGCCGAGTGGGCCGTCAACTGTGCTGTGCGGCAAGGGTGTTGCCCGGGCCGCCCGCGCTGTCGTGCGGGCGGCCCGGGCTGGTGGTGCTACTTCTCCAGCGGTCCGCGGCTGCGGACGGTGAGGCGGTCGCCCTCCTCGTCCCGCTCGACCAGGACGGTGTCCCCGTCGTGCACCTGGCCGGACAGGATGGCCCGGGCCAACTGGTCGCCGATCGCGGACTGGACCAGCCGGCGCAGCGGGCGGGCGCCGTACGCCGGGTCGTAGCCGGTGAGGGCCAGCCAGTCGCGGGCGGCCTCGGAGACGTCCAGGGTGAGCCGCCGCTCGCGCAGCCGGTCGCCGAGGCGGGCCACCTGGAGGTCGACGATCCGGCTCAGCTCGGCGGTGCCCAGCGGGTCGAAGACCACGATGTCGTCCAGCCGGTTGAGGAACTCGGGCTTGAACGCGGCCCGGACGGAGTCCAGCACCAGGGCCTTCTTCCGGTCCTCCGGGGTGGCCGGGTCGACCAGGAACTGGGAGCCCAGGTTGGAGGTGAGGATCAGGATCGCGTTGCGGAAGTCCACCGTGCGGCCCTGGCCGTCGGTGAGCCGGCCGTCGTCCAGCACCTGGAGCAGGACGTCGAAGACCTCCGGGTGGGCCTTCTCCACCTCGTCCAGCAGCACCACGCTGTACGGGCGGCGGCGGACCGCCTCGGTGAGCTGGCCGCCCTCCTCGTAGCCGATGTACCCGGGCGGGGCGCCGACCAGGCGGGAGACGGAGTGCTTCTCGCCGTACTCGCTCATGTCGATCCGGACCATGGCCCGCTCGTCGTCGAAGAGGAAGTCGGCCAGGGCCTTGGCGAGTTCGGTCTTGCCGACGCCGGTCGGGCCGAGGAAGAGGAACGAGCCGGTCGGGCGGTCCGGGTCGGCGATGCCGGAACGGGTGCGGCGCACCGCGTCCGAGACCGCCCGTACGGCCTCCGCCTGGCCGATCAGGCGCTGGCCCAACTCCTCCTCCATGCGCAGGAGTTTGGCGCTCTCGCCCTCCAGCAGGCGGCCGGCCGGGATGCCCGTCCAGGAGGCGACCACGTCGGCCACGTCGTCCGGGCCGACCTCCTCCTTCACCATCGAGGCGGAGGCGTCCTGGTCGGCCGCCCGCTCCTGGGCTTCGGCGAGCTCCGTCTCGGCGGCCGGGATCTCCGCGTACATCAGCTTCGACGCCCGCTCGAAGTCCCCGTCACGCTGGGCCCGTTCGAGCGCGCCGTGCAGGTCGTCCAGCCGCTCCTTGAGCTCGCCGACCCGGTTGAGGCTCTTCTTCTCCTGCTCCCAGCGCGCGGTCAGGGCGCTCAACTGCTCGTTCTTGTCGGCGAGATCGCGCCGCAGCCGGGCCAGCCGGTCGATCGAGGCGGCGTCCGACTCCTTCTCCAGGGCCAGCTCCTCCATCCTCAACCGGTCGACGGAGCGCTGGAGTTCGTCGATCTCGACCGGGGAGGAGTCGATCTCCATCCGCAGCCGGGAGGCCGCCTCGTCGACCAGGTCGATCGCCTTGTCGGGCAGGAAGCGGGAGGTGATGTAGCGGTTGGACAGGGTGGCCGCGGCGACCAGCGCGGCGTCCGCGATCTGCACCTTGTGGTGCGCCTCGTAGCGGCCCTTGAGGCCGCGCAGGATGGCGATCGAGTCCTCCACGCTGGGCTCGCCGACCAGCACCTGCTGGAAGCGGCGCTCCAGGGCCGGGTCCTTCTCGATCCGCTCGCGGTACTCGTCCAGCGTGGTGGCGCCGACCATCCGCAGCTCGCCGCGGGCCAGCATCGGCTTGAGCATGTTGCCGGCGTCCATCGCGGAGTCGCCGCCGGCGCCCGCGCCGACCATGGTGTGCAGCTCGTCGATGAAGGTGACGACCTGGCCGTCGCTCTGCTTGATGTCGTTCAGGACGGCCTTCAGCCGCTCCTCGAACTCGCCGCGGTACTTGGCGCCCGCGACCATCGCGCTGAGGTCCAGCGCGACCAGCCGCTTGCCGCGCAGCGACTCCGGCACGTCGCCGGCGACGATGCGCTGGGCCAGGCCCTCGACCACCGCGGTCTTGCCGACGCCCGGCTCGCCGATCAGCACCGGGTTGTTCTTGGTCCGGCGGGAGAGGACCTGGACGACCCGGCGGATCTCCTGGTCCCGGCCGATCACCGGGTCGAGCTTGCCGTCCCGGGCGGCCTGGGTCAGGTCGGTGCCGTACTTCTCCAGCGCCTTGTAGGTGCCCTCCGGATCCGGAGAGGTCACCCGGCCGCTGCCGCGCACGTCCTTGAACGCGGCGAGCAGGTCCTTCGCCGTCGCGCCCTGCCGCGCCAGCAGTTCGGCGACCGGCCCGCCCTCGGCGGCCAGGCCGACCATCAGGTGCTCGGTGGAGACGTACTGGTCGTCCAGGTCGTCGGCGCGCTTGCCGGCCTCGGTGAGCACCGCGAGGGTGTCCCGGGAGAGCTGCGGCGCGGCGACCGTCGAGCCCATCGCGCTGGGCAGGGCGGTCAGCTGGCGGCGGGCCTCGGCGTCGATCCGGGTGACGTCCGCCCCGACCGCCTCCAGCAGCGGCCGGGCGATGCCCTCGGGCTGCTCCAGCAGGGCGATCAGGATGTGCACCGGCTTGACGTCCGGGTTCCCGGACGCGCCCGCCTGCCGGATCGCGGCGGACAGGGCGTCCTGCGTCTTGGTGGTGAACTTGCTGGCGTCCACTGCTGGGGGGTCCTCCCTCGTCGTCCTTCAATGCTGCTACGTACAGCATGCACTAAGTTGAGTCTATTCCGCTCAAGTTCTTACGCCCGTTCCGCGCGTTCCACCCGTTCCGCGCGTTCCACCCGTTCCGCGCGTTCCACCCGGGGTGGCCGCTGCGCGCGGGGCGTCCGGCGGGTCAGCCCCAGCAGCTCCCGGGCCGGCCCGCTCGGCCGCTGCCCGGCCGGCCACACCGCGCGCAGCGGCCGTCGCAGGTCCAGCCCCTCGGCCAGCGGCACGGCCACCAGCCGCCGGACGGCCAACTCCTCCACCACCGCCAGCTCGCTCAGGCAGACCGGCCCGGCCCCGGTCATCGCCGCCGCCTTCAGCGCGGTGGACGAGGCCAGCTCCAGCCGGGGCCGCACCGCGCCCCCGTACGGCGCCAGCGCCATCTCCAGCACCTCCCGGGTGCCCGAGCCCGACTCGCGCAGCACCAGCGGGGTGGCGGCCAGCTCCGGCCCGGTCAGCGGCGCCCGGCGGCGCGCCCACGGGTGGCCGGGCGCCACCACGACCACCAGCCGGTCCGCCGCCACCACCGCGCCGGCCAGCCCGGGCGGGGTGGACGGGCCCTCGACGAAGCCGAGGTCGGCGTCCCCGGCCAGCAGGTGCCCGGCGACCTCCGCCGAGTTCGCCGTCCGCAGCGTCACCGCCGTGCCCGGACTGGCCTCGGCCAGGGCCAGCAGCCAGCCCGGCATCAGGTACTCGGCGACGGTCAGGCTGGCCACCACCCGCAGCTTGGCGTCCCGCCGCTCGCGCAGCGCGTCGATCCCCGCGTCCAGCGCCTGCGCCGCCTCCACCACGTGCCCGGCCCACTCGACCACCAGCCGACCCGCCTCGGTCGGCCGGCTGCCCCGGGGCGAGCGCTCCAGCAGCGGGACGCCGATCTGCCGCTCCATGCCCTTGATCCGCGCACTGGCGGTCGGCTGGCTCACGCCCAGTTCGGCCGCGGCCCGCCCGACGCTGCCCAGCCGGGCCACCGCGAGCAGCAGTTCCAGGGCGCCGAGCTCGGGGACGCGGGGGGAGAGGGCCATAGGTCCAGGCTATGTCCTCATAGAACCCGCGGCGCTACCGGAGCCCGGCGCGGGGCGGCACGGTGGAACCATGTCCACCCTGGCCGATGCCCGCCCGCTCACCCGCCCCTCCCGTTCCTCCCGCCCCTCCCGTTCCTCGCTGGGTGCCCGCCTCGACCTCGCCCAGCTCGGCCCCAACTGGTACGCCGCCGTCATGGGCACCGCGATCCTGGGCAACGGCGCGGCCGTCCTGCCGCTCCGGCCGCCCGGGCTGATCGGCTTCGGCGAGGTGATGTGGGCGCTCGGACTCGCGGCCCTGCTGGTGCTGGGCGCGGCCCGGCTGGTCCACCTCACCCGGCACCGCGAGGCCGCCCGCACCCAGCTGCTGGACAACCCGGCCACCGCCGTCTTCTACGGCTGCCCGCCGATGGCCCTGCTCTCGGTCGGCCTCGGCACCCTGCTGCTCGGCTCCCGGGTGATCGGCACTGGCCCCGCGGTCGCCGTCGACGCCGTGCTGTGGGGCGTCGGCACCTTGTACGCGCTGGCCGTCGCCGGCGGCATCCCGTACCTGATGATCACCCGGCACCCGGTCTCCGCCCTGGAAGCCAACCCGACCTGGCTGCTGCCGGTGGTCGCCCCGCTGGTCGCCTCCGCCACCGGCCCGGCCCTCGTCCCGCACCTGCCGGCCGGGCTGCCGCAGCAGGCCATGCTGTACGCCTGCTGGGCCCTCTTCGGGATCGGCCTGCTGGCCACCCTGGTGCTGCTGCCGGTGGTCTTCACCGGGCTGTTCCACAGCAAGCTGCCCACCCTGGTGCTCACCCCCTCGCTGTTCCTGGTGCTCGGCCCGCTCGGCCAGTCCGTCACCGCCGTCCACCAACTCGCCGACGCCGCCCGCCCGGTGCTGCCCGCGCTGGCCCCCGCCATGCTCCCCTTCGCGGAGCTGTACGGCGTCGCGGTGCTCGGCGTCGCGATGCTCTGGCTGGCCGTCGCGCTCACCGCCAACCTGCGCGCCCGCCGGGCCGGCATGCCGTTCGCGATGACCTGGTGGGCGTACACCTTCCCGATCGGCACCTGCGTCACCGGCGCCTCCGCGCTCGCCCGGCACACCGGGTTCGGCGGCTTCACCGCGATCGCCGCCGGGCTCTACCTGCTGCTGGCCACCGCCTGGGTGCTCGCCGCCGGCGGGACCGCCGCCGGGCTCGCCCGGGGACGCCTGCTGGGGCGTGCCTGACTCCTCCCGCGGCACGCCGCCGTTGCAGGAACCCGCACCCGCGGCCCGACCGCGCACGGCCGACCGACCGTACGGGCGGTGACCACCCGGGCACCGCGCTGGCCTCGGCCTTTACCGGAACCCGGCCCGCCGCTCGACCCCTCCCGCCGTACCCGTCGTGCAGATAGCTGCAATTGCGCGAACCTGCACTCGGGCGACACTTGTTCACCGGCCGTCACGCTGTGAGGGTGGAGTCACGCCAGGCCGTCCGGGCACCGCAGCCCGATGGTGGCGACTTGCTCTTCGGAACTGACCACGGGTGCAACGTCCCGCACGCGTGAAACGGGGGGGAAGAGCGCCGGCCGGGGCGCCATGTGTGGTGATGGCCCCCGGAACCGGAGCCGTCGAGGCGTTGCTGCTCCGCCTCGACGGAAGCGCCTGGGCACGGGCGTGGCGACGTCGGCCCCCAGGACACCCCGGAGTGCGACGGCACCCGGGCCCCGGGGGCCGACGTCGAGCCCGGTACCGTGACCGCCGAGCCCCGCGCCCGACGGCGCGGGCGCGGCGACGAGGGAGAAGCATCCGGCAGGGAGTGTGCGACGTGACGGCGGAACCGGCGGTCGCGCCGCAGCACGGGCAGCCACCGGGCGAGGAACCCGACGAGGCCGCCCGGCAGCTGTACCTGGCGATCCTCGCCCGGGGCGGCCGCATCCCGTTCACCGACACCCAGGACACCGGCCAGGCCGCGCTCCAGCAGCTCGTCGACCTCGGCCTGCTCATCGCCAACCCGATGGACCACTGCTACACCGCCGTCAGCCCGCGCTCCGTCACCGACCGCCTGGGCGCCGAACTCCGCAGCGAGGCGACCAGGCTGCTGGTCCGCGCGGAGAACCTCCCGGGCGCCCTCGACGGCCTCACCCGCGCCTACGACGCGATGCCCCGGCCCTCCGGCCGGGCCGGCGGCGCCGTCCACGTCGAGGGCCACGTCCACATCCGCCAGCGGATCTCCCAGCTCGCCTCCGACTGCCGCTCCGAAGTCCTCGCCGCCCAACCCGGCCACCGCCCCGCCGGCACCCTGCAAGTCGCCCTCCTCCAGGACCTCCACCTGCTCCAGCGCGGCTGCTCCCTGCGCACCATCTACCAGCCCGTCGCCCTCGCCGACCCGCCCGCCCTCGCCTACGTCGAAGAGGTCACCCAGCACGGCTCCCTCATCCGTGTCCTCGACGAACCGTTCCAGCGGCTGCTCGTCTTCGACCGCACCGTCGCCGTGATCTCCGCCAACGACGACAACAGCACCGCCGCCTTCATCACCGACCCGGCCGCCATCACCTTCCTGGTCGGCGCCTTCGAGCGCGACTGGGCCCGCGCCGAAACCGCCGAAACCTCCGCCGCCCTCGGCCCCACCCGCACCATCCCCGACCGGGTCGGCCGGCTCCTCGCCCGAGGCCTCACCCAGCGCGCCGTCGCCACCCGCCTCGGCCTCAGCGAACGCACCGTCGCCGCCCACATCTCCCGCCTCCGCGACCGCCACGGCGCCCAGACCCTCTTCCAACTCGGCTGGCTGATGAGAGGCGCCCGCGATGACCGATGAACCCGGCCCCGCCGAGCGGGCCCCAGCCGACCGGCCCGCCCCGCGCCCGTACCCTCGTCCACCTCGGCGGGCGGCTCCGGGGGGATCCCCATGACCGATCCGTCGACCTCCCCCCTGCCCGACGACGCCGCCCGGGCGCTGTACCTCGCCGTCGTCGGCAACGGCGGCATCCTCCGGGCGGCCGACCTGACTCCGGCTGACGAACCGGTCCTGGGGCGGTTGCTCGACCTCGGACTGGTCGTCCCGAGGGTCGAGGACGCGGCCTACGCCGCGGTGAACCCGCGTGTCGTCATCGGCCGGATCGGATCCGAACTGCGTTCCGTGGGTGGCGAACTGCTGGCCAGGGCGGACGAAGCACCCGAGCGGTTCGCCGAGTTGGCGCAGGCCTTCGACGTCACGCCGCGCCACCCCGAGTGCTCCGTCGATGTCACGTACGTGCACGGCTTCGAACAGATCCGCCTGCGCCTGGCCCAACTCGACGCCGAGTGCTCGCAGGAGATGCTGTCCGCCCAGCCCGGCGGTGCCCGGCCCGTCGAGGGGCTCCCGGACGCCCTCGACCGAATGCGGCGGCTCGCCGAGCGCGGCGGCACCGTCCGGGGCATCTACGAGCCGGCGGCGGCCGCAGACCCGGCGACCGCCGCCTTCGCCGCCGCGTCCGCCGAGATCGGCTGCCGGTACCGGGTGCTGGGCGAGCCGTTCCGGCGGGTCCTGATCTACGACCGGAAGGTGGCCGTCATCCCCGCCGCGTCCGACAACAGCCGCGCGGCCTTCGTCGAGGACCCGGTGGTGGTCGACTTCATGGCCGACGCCTTCGAACGCGACTGGCAGCGCGCCGCCCGGGTCCGCTGGTCCCGTGGCCCGGAAGCCACCGAACCAGCCGATTCCCTGCCCGACCAGGTCGGCCGTTTCCTCGCCCAGGGCCTCACCCAGCGCGCCATCGCCACCCGCCTCGGCCTGAGCGAACGCACGGTGGCCGGCCACATCGCCCGGCTGCGCGAACTGTACGACGCCGAGACGCTCTTCCAACTCGGCTGGCAGCTCCGGTCGGCGGCCGACGCCGCCCGTCGGCGGGTGCCGTGATGCACGGGCGCGGCGCCGAGCGGCCCGACCAGGCCGCACACGACCTGTACCTGCGCATCCTCCGGCGCGGCGGCTGGATCGACCGGGCCGAGGTGGCCGACGCCGACCGACCGGCCCTGGAACACCTGCTCGCGCTCGGGCTGCTGCTCGCCCGGCCCGAATCCGACGTCTGCACCGCCGTCAACCCGCGGACGGTCGGCGACCGGATCAGTGCCGAGCTCCGGGCCGAAGGCACCCGGCTGCTCGTCCAGGCCGCCCAACTCCCGCAGGCCCTCGACGACCTGACCAAGGCCTACGACACGGCCCCGCGCCCGACCGACCGCGCCGGTACGGTGCATCACGTCCAGGGCCTCGGCGCGGTCATCCGGCGGTTCACCGAGGTGGAGGCGGCCTGCCGCCAGGAGATCCTCGTCGCCCAGCCCGGCCGGCCCCGCCACGCCCACCAGTTGGAGGAGGCCCTGGAACGGATCGGCCGGTTCTGCGGCCGGGGCGGCCGGATCCGGGTGATCTACGCACCCGGCGCCGTCCGGGACCAGGCGACCGCCGACCACACCGCCCGCGGCACCGAACTGGGCGCCCGCTTCCGGGTCCTGGCCGAGCCGTTCCGCCACCTGCACATCTTCGACCGCCGGATCGCCGTGCTCCAGTCCGCCGACGACCTCCGGAGCGCGACCTTCATCGAGGATCCGGCGACCGTCGACCATTTCCTGGCCGTGTTCGAACGGGACTGGGCCCGCTCAGGCCGCCTCCTCTGGAGCGCCGACCAGGCGTCCGCTCCCGAGTCGACGGCCCACGAGCAGGTCGGCCGGCTCCTCGCCCAGGGCCTCACCCAGCGCGCCATCGCCGGGCGCCTCGGCCTCAGCGAGCGGACGGTGGCCGGCCACATCGCCCGGCTGCGCGAACTGCACGACGCGGAGACGCTGTTCCAGCTGGGCTGGCAGCTGCGGGGCGCCCGGACGGGGGAGCCCGATGGGTGAGCGCTGTTCAGCCGGTGGCGGCGCTGGTCGGCCAGTAGCCGGCCCGGCCGACGACGGGGGGCTGCTGCCGGGGGACGTTGAACTGCTCACCGGGGGCGGTCCAGAAGCCCTCGCGCAGGGACAGCGCCATGCCGGCCCAGTCGAGCGCGGTCTCCACGGTGTGGTTGAGGGCCTCCTGCGACCAGGTGTCGTCGAAGACCAGCGGCAGGACGGGGGCGACCTGCTCGATGGTGGCGATCAGCGGGTTGTGCGTGATGGCCTCGTCGACGAGGAGGACGATCGGCTTCCGCAGCGCCGACGCCCACCCCAGCTCCAGGCTCACCCCGGCCGACAGCGGCGCCCCGACGTAGGCGAACACGAGGTCCGCGGACTGCAGGGCCCGGAAGTCGGACGGCACCCGGGGCTCCGGCGCCTGCCCGGCGACGGTCCAGGCATCACTGTGGTGCGCGCTGTACACGGCGGCACCGCTGCGGAGCAGGGTGGTACGGAGCGTCGTCAGCCGCGTCCGGCTGGCGAGCGTCACCACACTGTCCGCGGGCCCGGTCAGCCGCATCAGCGGCGCGGCCAGGAACACACGCGCACGCCGGCCCTCGGGGGTCTGTCCGGCGTGCTCTCGCAGGTAGGGCTCACTCATTGTCGACTCCGGGGATAGGTGCCAACCAGGCCGATCGCCCCGTTGGGTGGTGACTATCGGAATGCTGCTGTGCATTCGTTGTGGTCGAAACGAACTAGTCATGGACATGTTGTTTGTGGTGTCCCCGTCTTCCCCCTCCCGCGAGAGGGGTTGGGGAGTGCACTGATCGTCTCTGTCGACCGTCGCCACCGTCCACAGAGCCGTGGTGTCATCTCGATGCCTGGCAGAGAGATGACGCACTGGGGTAGCAGGCCCCCTGGCTTCCGGCATGGGCTTGCGGCATTATGTGGCAGGTTGTTCGAAACAATGGCTGGGTACCCGCGTCAAGTCTTAAACAAAGAGAGGGGGCACCATGTCTCGGATACGCCGGGTGGTGCGGTTTGTCCTGGTTCCAGTCGTTGTGGGTCTGGCGCTTTTCATCAGCAGCGGTTCGAGTCCGGCCGACGACACGATCTGGAACATCGGGGTTTCCCACGATGCGGCAGCGCCGAAGACCATGGCGCTGGCCAATGACACGATCTGGAACTGAGACCGCCGCGACGCTTGGTCAGTGATAGCTGTCGGAGTCGGTCGGAACGCTGTTCCTGGCCAATGCGTACCCGAGTTGGAAGAGCGACTCGACATTGTGCTCGTCGCGCATCTCGGCCAGGTGCCGCGCGAGCGTCCTTTCACTGATGCCGAGTCTGCGGGCGATCACCCGGTGGTTCACGCCTTCGAGCATGAGGTCGATGATCGTCTGCCGCATCCCGGAGACCACCTGCTGCGGAACGGCGCGCGCGCCGTCGAAGTCCAGCGCCCGGCTCCAGTTCCGCTCGAAGATCTCGCTGATCAGGTAGCTGATGACGGCCCGATCGTGCACGAAGGCAGCCAGATTGAGGTCCTCGGCGATGGGGATGACCGCGATTCGGCGATCGATGACGATCAATCGCGTGTAGGGCTCCTCCAGCGTCCGGAACCGCCCGCCGGCCTTGGTTATCGTGGCCACGTATTCCCTGGTGGGAGCGTGGTACCGGGTGCTCGGGTGGTAGATCGTCCTGAGCGTGATGCCCAGGCGGAGGGCTTCGAGGTCGCGGGTGAGGATGCCGGTGAGCGCCTCCGACGGGCGCGGCCCGCCGGGTTGGGCGGCGAGGATCTCCTCCGAGGCGCTGGCGACGATCTGCTGCACCCGCTGGTTGATCAGCACCTTCCCCCGCACGTACTCGATCGCGCCGCCGGCCTGCTCCGGTGAGTGGTAAGCGGCCGTCAGGTCGTGGAGATCGGTGGCGAGGGCCGACGCGCGGGTGAGCAGGTCGAGCGCCTGGCGCTGCCAGGTCACGGAGAGGCTCTCGGACAGCTGCTGGGGGTCGACCGCGACGAGGACACCGGGCTCGTCGGTGTCGGCGACCAGAAGGCCTATGGCCACCAACTCCTCCTGGGCCCCGCCCGCCCTGGCGAGGTCGGAGTCCTTCGGAAGCCGTCCGTTCTCGCGGATGACCGCCAGATACAACTCCCGCGCTTCTTTCGAGAGGACGGAGGGCCCAATCGCGGCGGTACTGGGCTGTTCTCGTCCACTCATCTGCGGGCTCCTTGCCGTGGCCGTGTCTGCACTACCTGCCGGGCACCAATACCGGAATCGCAGTGCAGCATGCCAGATCGGGTGGCATCGGTGAGGGCGGCCAGATTTGTTCGACAGCACTCTCTCACCACGATCAAGCCGCCGGCACCCCCCGGGTGGAGGGGAGCCGGCGGCCGGAGGTGTTCAGCCAAGTCTCAGCGTTTGGGGCGCCAGACGACCAGGGCGCTGGACTGGGTGGGGGGCTGGTAGGGGACGAGGTCGCGGCGGTAGGAGGCGTGGACGGCGGCCTCGCGCTGCTGGAGGGCGCTGGTGGCGCCTTCGAGGGAGTCGACCAGTTCGCCGATGCGGGACTGGAGCGCGGTGACCTGGTTCTCCAGCTCGATGATCCGCTTGATGCCGGCCAGGTTGATGCCCTCGTCCTGGGAGAGCCGCTGGACCTCGCGCAGCTGCTGGATGTCGCGCGCGGAGTAGCGGCGGCCCCGGCCGGCGGTGCGGTCGGGGCTGACCAGACCGAGGCGGTCGTACTGGCGGAGGGTCTGCGGGTGCAGGCCGGAGAGCTCGGCGGCGACGGAGATGACGTACACCGGGGTGTCCTCGGTGAGGACGTACTGCGGCGGGGCGGTGGGCCGCCGGGTGCGGCGGCCGTCGCCGGGCAGGCCGGAGCCGATGCCGGGCAGGCCTTCACCGATGCCGGGGCCGATGGGGCTGTCGGGGATCATCTGGTCGTCACGCTCCCTTCGCCGCCCGGAACAGGGCGGCTCGTGGGTCGTCGGAGGCGGTGGCCTCGCGGTACTGCTCCAGGGCGTTCAGCGCGTCCCCGGTGACGTGCCGCGGCACCACGACCTCGACGGTGACGAGGAGGTCGCCGCGGGTGCCGTCCTTGCGGGTGGCACCCTTGCCGCGGGCGCGCATGGTGAGGCCGTTGGCGCTGCCGGGGGGCAGCTTCAGCTTCACGGCGGGCCCGTTCAGCGTGGGCACCTCGATGGTGGCGCCGAGGGTGGCCTCGGGGAAGGTGACGGGGACGGTGACGGTGAGGTTGTCCCCCTTGCGCCCGAAGACGGGGTGCGGGCCGACGTGCACGGTGACGTAGAGGTCGCCGGGCTGTCCGCCGCGTTCGCCCTGGGCGCCCTTGCCCTTGAGCCGGATGCGCTGGGCGTCCTGGACGCCGGCCGGGATGCGGACCTGCATGGTGTGGGCGGAGCTGGCCCGGCCGCTGCCGTGGCAGTCGACGCACGGGTCGTCGACGATCATGCCGCGCCCGCGGCAGTCCTTGCACGGCTCGGAGAGCGCGAACGCGCCCTGGCCGCGGCTGACGGTGCCGGCGCCGACGCAGGTCGGGCAGACCCGCGGGGTGGTGCCGGACTTGGCGCCGGTGCCGTTGCAGCTGCGGCAGGGGGCCTGGCTGGTCATCCGCAGCGGGACGGTCGCACCGTCGACGGCCTCGTCGAAGGCGAGGGTCACCTCGGTCTCGACGTCGGCGCCGCGCCGGGGCTGGGCCTGCCGGCCGCCGCCGCGGTTGAAGAGCCCGCCGAAGACGTCGCCGAGCCCGCCGCTGCCGGTGTTCTGGCTGCCGCTGAAGAGGTCGCCGAAGTCGAAGTTGTAGCTGCCGTTGCCCTGGCCGGGTCCGCCGGCCCGGAAGCCGCCGTTGGCGAAGAGGCTGCGGGCCTCGTCGTACTCCTTGCGGCGCTTCTCGTCGGACAGGACGTCGTAGGCCTCGGAGATGTCCTTGAAGCGTTCCTCGGCCTTGACGTCACCCTTGTTGGCGTCCGGGTGGAACTCGCGCGCGAGCTTGCGGTAGGTCTTCTTGATCTCGGCGGCGGTGGCGTCCTTGGGCACGCCGAGGACCTTGTAGTAGTCCTTCTCCACGTAGTCCTTGCCACTCATGCGTCCACCTCGCTCCGCTCGGCAGCCGCTCCGCGCAACACGCGCCTTTCAACGATTCGTTTTTCAACGATTCGCTCGCTGCGCTTGCTCATAGCTGCCGCCACCTCCCGATGTCCATCGTCGCTGCGCTGTCAACAGCCGCTTCACCGGGCGCTGTTGACAGCGCGCTGCGGAGCCGGCCGCCGTACTGGCCGGCGTACGACTCCGCAGCGCACTGGTTGTCAGCTGTCACAGGTTGTCAGCTGTCCGAACCACCGTCGGACTTGTCCGCGTCCCCGGACTTCGCCTCGCCGTCGGGCGCGGCCGTGGTCTGGGTGCCCGGCTGGGGCTCCGCGACGGCGACCATGGCGGGGCGGATGATCCGCTCGCCGATGCGGTAGCCGGGCTGGAGGATCTGCACACAGGTGTCCTCGGTGACGTCCGAGGAGTAGCTGTGCATCAGCGCCTCGTGCATGGTCGGGTCGAAGGGCTCGCCCTCCTTGCCGAACTGCTGGAGGCCCAGCTTGGCGACGACCGTCTCCAGGGACTCGGCGACGGACTTGAAGCCGCCGGTGACCTCGCCGTGCTCGCGGGCGCGGCCGATGTCGTCGAGCACCGGGATCAGGGACTCCAGGATGTTGGAGACCGCGATCTCGCGGACCGTCAGCCGGTCGCGCTCGACCCGCTTGCGGTAGTTCTGGTACTCGGCCTGCAGGCGCTGCAGGTCGGCGGTGCGCTCGGCCGACTCCCGCTTGGCAGTGGCGAGTTCGTCGGAGCCCGCACCGGAGCCGGAGTCGGCGGCGCCGGCTGCGGCGGCCTCCTCGGCGGCCTTGATCACAGCCTCGTCGGCGGCGGAGTCGTCGCCGGGCTTGCCGCCCTGCGGCTTGTCCGTCATGCCGCACCGCCCTTGGGCTTCTCGTCGTCCACGATCTCGGCGTCGACGACGTCGTCGTCCTTGGCCTGGGTGGACTCGCCGGCCGGGGCGGCGGCGTCGGCGTTGGCGTACAGCGCCTGGCCGAGCTTCTGCGCGGTGGTGGAGACCTTCTCCGAGGCTTCGCGGATCTTCGCGATGTCCTCGCCCTTCAGGGCCTCCTTGAGCTCGCCGATGGCGGTCTCGACCTCGGCCTTGACGTCGGCGGGGAGCTTGTCGGTGTTGTCGGCGATGAACTTCTCGGTCGAGTAGACGAGCTGCTCGGCGGAGTTGCGGGTCTCGACGGACTCGCGGCGCTTGTGGTCCTCCTCCGCGTACTGCTCGGCCTCGCGCATCATGCGCTCGATGTCGTCCTTCGGCAGCGCGGAGCCGCCGGTGACGGTCATCTTCTGCTCCTTGCCGGTGCCGAGGTCCTTCGCGCCGACGTGCATGATGCCGTTGGCGTCGATGTCGAAGGTGACCTCGATCTGCGGCAGGCCGCGCGGCGCCGGCGGCAGGCCGGTCAGCTCGAACATGCCCAGCTTCTTGTTGTACGCCGCGATCTCGCGCTCGCCCTGGTAGACCTGGATCTGCACGGACGGCTGGTTGTCCTCGGCCGTGGTGAAGATCTCGGACCGCTTGGTCGGGATCGTGGTGTTGCGCTCGATCAGCTTGGTCATGATGCCGCCCTTGGTCTCGATGCCGAGGGACAGCGGGGTGACGTCGAGCAGCAGGACGTCCTTGACCTCGCCCTTGAGGACACCGGCCTGGAGCGCGGCGCCGATGGCGACGACCTCGTCCGGGTTGACGCCCTTGTTGGCGTCCTTGCCGCCGGTCAGCTCGCGGACGAGCTCGGCGACGGCGGGCATGCGGGTCGAGCCACCGACCAGGACGACGTGGTCGATCTCGGAGAGCGAGATGCCGGCGTCCTTGATCACGTTGTGGAACGGGACCTTGCAGCGCTCCAGCAGGTCGGAGGTGAGCTGCTGGAACTGGGCGCGGGTGAGCTTCTCGTCCAGGTGCAGCGGGCCCTCGGCGGAGGCCGTGATGTAGGGCAGGTTGATCGAGGTCTCGGAGGACGAGGACAGCTCGATCTTGGCCTTCTCGGCGGCCTCGCGCAGACGCTGCAGGGCCATCTTGTCCTTGGACAGGTCGACGCCGTGGCCGGCCTGGAAGACCTTGACCAGGTGGTCGACGACCTTCTGGTCCCAGTCGTCACCACCGAGGTGGTTGTCACCGTTGGTGGCCTTCACCTCGACGACCCCGTCGCCGATCTCCAGCAGGGAGACGTCGAAGGTGCCGCCGCCGAGGTCGAAGACCAGGATGGTCTGGTCGTCCTTGTCGAGGCCGTAGGCCAGGGCGGCCGCGGTCGGCTCGTTGACGATGCGCAGGACGTTGAGGCCCGCGATCTCACCGGCCTCCTTGGTGGCCTGGCGCTCGGAGTCGGAGAAGTACGCCGGAACGGTGATGACGGCGTCGGTGACGGTCTCACCCAGGTAGGCCTCGGCGTCCCGCTTCAGCTTCTGCAGCACGAAGGCGCTGATCTGCTGCGGGTTGAAGTCCTTGCCGTCCAGGTTGATCTTCCACCCGGTGCCCATGTGGCGCTTGACCGAGCGAATGGTGCGATCGACGTTGGTGACCGCCTGACGCTTGGCCACCTCGCCGACCAGGACCTCGCCGTTCTTCGCGAAAGCGACGACGGACGGCGTGGTCCGCGCGCCCTCGGCGTTCGTGATGACGGTGGGCTCGCCACCCTCCAGAACGCTGACGACCGAGTTCGTCGTACCGAGGTCGATGCCGACCGCGCGTGCCATCGTAAATACCTCCACGGAAGAGTTGAGCTTTACAGGCTCAAGGATGCATGACCGGATGGGTGTCGTCAACAGGGATGAGTCGCCACCGCTCAACTTTGCTGAGCGGTCTCCTTCCCGCGGCCGCGGCGACTTCCCGTGGCCTTGGTCGTGGCCGTGGTCGCCGGCCGCGGCGCGTGTGGCGCCACGTGACTGCCGCCATAGCTTGGGAACCTTCTGGAGGACTGGTGGTGGGCGGTAATGTCCGGGCCGTCGGCCCGGAAAGTTACCGGCGAGTACAATCCCTTCCACGCAAGACCGTTCAAAGACCGCTCAACAGCAAGCCGCAGGAGACGGAGAGCCGATGCAGCTAGCAGCGATCGTCATCTCGCTGGTCACGTTCGTGATCGGCACCGCGCTCGCCGCCCGTGCGGCGCTGTACATCTACAAAGTGGTACGGACCGGCCAGCCGGACCCCACCCGCTTCGGTCAGCCCGCCCAGCGGGTGAAGACCGTCGCGGTCGAGTTCGTCGGACACACCCGGATGAACCGCTGGGGGATCGTGGGCATCGCCCACTGGTTCGTCGCGGTCGGCTTCTTCAGCCTGGTGCTGACCATCGTCAACGCCTTCGGCCAGCTCTTCGACGCCGAGTTCGCGCTGCCGATCATCGGCCACTGGATGCTCTGGCAGCTCTTCGTCGAGCTCGTCGGCACCCTCACCACGCTGGGCATCGCGACGCTGATCGTGATCCGGCTGCTCAGCCTGCCGTCCCGGTCCGGCCGCAAGTCCCGCTTCGCCGGCTCGATCGCCTGGCAGGCCTTCTACGTCGAGTACACGATCCTCGGCATCGGCCTCTGCATCCTGATGCTGCGCGCCCTGGAGGGCGCCCTCAACGGCGTCGACTCGTACGGGCCCGAGCACCTGGTCTCGTACCCGCTGGTCTCCGCCTTCAGCGGCCTGTCGCACGGCACGCTGGAGAACCTGATCTACCTCTTCGCGATGCTGAAGATCTGCATCTCGTTCGCGTGGGCGACCACCATCGGCATCAACCCCTCGATGGGCGTGGCCTGGCACCGCTTCCTCGGCTTCTTCAACATCTACTTCAAGCGCGAGGAGGACGGCGGCACCGCGCTCGGCGCCCTGCGTCCGATGACCAGCGGCGGTCAGCCGATCGACTTCGAGGACCCGGCCGACGACGCCGTGTTCGGCGTCTCCCAGGTCGAGCACTTCTCCTGGAAGGGCATCCTCGACTTCTCCACCTGCACCGAGTGCGGCCGCTGCCAGTCGCAGTGCCCGGCCTGGAACACCGGCAAGCCGCTCTCGCCGAAGCTGCTGATCATGGGCCTGCGCGAGCACGCCTTCGGCAAGGCGCCCTACCTGCTGGCCGGTGGCGGCAAGGACATGGAGGGCGAGGAGAAGGCCACCGCCGAGCAGCTCAAGGACGTCCCGGCGGCCGCCTTGGCCGAGGCCGAGCGCCCGCTGATCGGCACCGCCGAGGAGAACGGCGTCATCGACCCGGACGTCCTGTGGTCCTGCACCACCTGCGGCGCCTGCGTCGAGCAGTGCCCGGTGGACATCGAGCACATCGACCACATCGTCGACATGCGCCGCTACCAGGTGATGATCGAGTCCTCGTTCCCGACCGAGGCCGGGACGATGCTCAAGAACCTGGAGAACAAGGGCAACCCGTGGGGCATGGCCACCAAGGCCCGCCTGGACTGGGTCAAGGAGCTCAAGAAGGAGACCGGCATCGAGGTGCCGGTGATCGGCGAGGACATCGACCCCGCCGAGGTCGAGTACCTCTACTGGGTCGGCTGCGCCGGCGCCCTGGAGGACCGCGCCAAGAAGACCACCAAGGCCTTCGCCGAGCTGCTGCACACCGCGGGCGTGAAGTTCGCCATCCTCGGCAAGGAGGAGTCCTGCACCGGTGACTCCGCCCGCCGGCTGGGCAACGAGTTCCTCTTCCAGATGCTCGGCGCGCAGAACGTCGAGACGCTGAACGCGGCCCTGGAGGACGCGCCGGTCAAGCGGATCGTCGCCACCTGCCCGCACTGCTTCAACACCATCGCCAACGAGTACCCGCAGCTGGGCGGCCACTTCGAGGTCATCCACCACACCCAGCTGCTGCAGCACCTGATCGACGAGGGCAAGCTCGTCCCGGTCAACCCGGTCGAGGGCCTGATCACCTACCACGACCCCTGCTACCTGGGCCGCCACAACAAGGTCTACAGCCCGCCGCGCGAGATCATGGACAAGGTCCCCGGTCTGCGTCAGCAGGAGATGCACCGGCACAAGGAGCGCGGCTTCTGCTGCGGCGCCGGCGGTGCCCGGATGTGGATGGAGGAGCGCATCGGCAAGCGGATCAACACCGAGCGCGTGGACGAGGCGCTGTCCCTCAACCCGGACATCGTCTCCACCGCCTGCCCGTTCTGCCTGGTGATGCTCTCCGACTCGGTCAACGGCAAGAAGAACGAGGGCGCTGCCAAGGAGCACCTGAAGGTGGTCGACGTCGCCCAGCTGCTGCTCGACTCGGTGAGGGCGACCCCGCCGGCCGCCGCCGAGGAGCCTGCGACGGTGGACGCGTAGCGTCCTCTGTTCGACAGTTCTGCTACAACTGCCCGGCCCGGTGGTCGCCGCGAGAGCGCCCGCCGGGCCTGGCTTTTGGGGGGCCGGGACGGGCCGGACCGGGGGCGGATCCGGGGCGGGACCCGTAGGGGAGTGGTGCCAATCGCACGGCCGCCTGAGTGTCCGCCCGTTGGGAGGAAATACAGTAGGCGGCAGACCGGCCTCGCGCCGGTCGACCCGTTCCGGACGGCCGGACGGGTCCTGACCACCGACGGAGGTATCGGCCCGCCGGGCCGGGCCGCAGAGCACAAGGGGAACAGCGCAGACCATGACCGAGGCGATCATGCTGGTCGGTGGTAAGGGCACGCGACTGCGTCCGCTGACCACCCACACCCCCAAGCCCATGCTGCCGGTGGCGGGCGTCCCCTTCATCGCACACCAGCTGGCCCGCGCGGCCGCCGCCGGTGTCACCCGCGTCGTGCTGGCCACCTCCTACCTGGCCGAGGTCTTCGAGGACCACTTCCAGGACGGCACCCCGTACGGCATCGAGCTGGTCTACCTGACCGAACGCGAGCCGCTGGGCACCGGCGGCGCGATCCGCAACGCGGCGACCGGGCTGACCTGCGGCCCCGACGAGCCCGTGCTGGTCTTCAACGGCGACATCCTCTCCGGCGTCGACATCGCCGCCCTGCGCGACGGCCACGTGGCCGCCGGGGCCGACGTCACCCTGCACCTCACCCGGGTCGAGGACCCGCGCGCCTTCGGCCTCGTCCCGACCGACGCGAACGGGCGGGTGCTGGAGTTCCTGGAGAAGCCGGAGACGCCCGAGCAGATCGTCACCGACCAGATCAACGCCGGCTGCTACGTCTTCACCCGGTCCGTCATCGACCGCATCCCGGCCGGCCGCGAGGTGTCCGTCGAACGCGAGACCTTCCCCGAGCTGCTGGCCACCGGCGCGCTGCTGCGCGGCGTCGTCGACACCTCGTACTGGCTCGACCTCGGCACCCCGGCCGCGTTCGTCCGCGGCTCGGCCGACCTGGTGCTCGGCAAGGTCGACTCCCCGGCCGTCCCCGGCCCGACCGGCGACGCCCTGCTGCTGCCCGGCGCCACCGTCCACCCCGGCGCGGTGCTCAGCGGCGGCACCGTGGTCTCCGCGAACGCGGTGGTCGAGGCCGGCGCGATCGTCGAGGGCAGCGTGATCCTGCCGGGCGCGGTGGTCGGCCCGGAGACCCTGGTCAAGGACTCCATCGTGGGCGCCTTCGCCACCGTCGGCGCCCGCTCGGCGCTGGACGGCGCGGTGATCGGCGACGGCGCGATCGTCGAGTCCGACAACGAGCTGCCGAACGGCATCCGGATCGCCTGCGGCACCCTGCTGCCGGTCGGCGCGGTCCGCACCTCGGCCGGCCCGGGCGGCTGCCCGGCCGGCACCGCCGCGGCCGCCGCGGTGCACGGGCCCTCGGTCAGCGCGCAGCGGTAGCGGACGCCGGGCCGGGGCGCTGTCGCCGGGCCGCTGTAGCGCCGTCGGCGGGTCGCAGTGGCGCCGTCGGCGGATCGGCGGTGGCGCCGTCGGCGGCGGGATTTCGGCCGCGTTCGTCTCAGGCTCGCTGCAAACCGGCCCCGGCTCCGTCCAGGCCCCACGCGGATTGGGCCGGACGGGTACCGTCAGAGCGTGGCTGGTAATCGATACGACAGCGGGCAGGGCGCCGACCCCCACGGCGGGTGGGCGCCCCCTCCGCCGCCGGCGGGGCCCGGGGGGCACGGGCAGACGGACGGGCCGGAGTACTTCACGACCTCGCACCGGGGCGTGACCGACGGCCCCGACGGCAGGCCCGGAGGCCCCGGCGCCCCGGGCCCGCAGGGCGGCTACGACCCGTACGCCGCCGACCGGCCCGGCGGCACCCGGGCCTTCCCGACCGGCGACCCGTACGCGCAGGAGCCGCCCCACCAGGGGTACTACGACCAGGGCCAGTACCCCGGGCACCCCGGCTACCCCGGGTACCCCGGGTACCCACAGGAGGGGTACGGCGCCGAGGGCTACGACCAGGGCGGACACCCGCAGGGCGACGGCTACGGCCAGGACGGCTACGGGCCGCAGCAGCAGCCGCCGTACGGCCAGGACAACGTCACCGTCTACCGGGCCGGCGGCCAGTCCGCCCCGCACGTCGCCGGGCCCCGCCCGCACTGGCGCGAACTGCTCATCGGCATCTTCCGCGCCCCCACCGCGACCTTCGACCGCGCCCGCGACCACCAGGTCTGGCTGCCCGCCCTCACCGTCTCGATGCTGTACGGCGCGCTCGCGGTGCTCGGCATCGGCCTGACCCACGACGACATCGTCGACTCGACCTTCACCGTCGCGCTGACCGGCATCGCCGCCGCCGCGATCGGCTTCGCCGTGGCCGGAGCGGTCTTCGGCGGCGTCACCTACGCGCTGGCCCGCCAGCTCGGCGGGGACGGCCCGTGGAAGTCGACGGTCGGCCTGGCCGCGCTGATCGGCTGGCTGACGGACGCGCCCCGGCTGCTGCTCGACCTGGTGCTGCCCTCGGGCAGCGCGGTCGTCCAGGTCGCCGGATGGGCCACCTGGGCGTTCTGCGCGTACCTGCTGACCAGCATGGTCCGGCGGGTGCACGACCTGCCCTGGGGCAAGGCGGCCGCCGCCTCGGCGGTGCAACTGCTCGCGCTGCTGGTGCTGATCAAGCTGCCGACCCTGGGCTGACGGCCGGAGGGCACAATGGTGGACGGATCCCGGTCAGGCCGGGCCCGTCCACCCTCTTCACCCCCTCAGCCTTCACCCCCCACCCCCTCACGCCCCCACCCCCTCACCCGTTCCACGTCACCGGAGCCAGGAATGACCCTCCCCACCACGCACGTCAGCTTCCCGGCCGGGGCGGTGACCGGCGAGTCGACGGTGATCGCGGTGCACCCGCTGGGGGACGGTCGGCACGCCGTCGTGACCGGGGCCACCCCGTTCCACCCGCTCGACCACACCTGGCCCGACCAGCCCGCGGACCTCGGCATCCTCACCGTCGACGGCACCGAGCTGGCCGTCGTCGACTGCCTCACCGGCGCCGTCGGCCCGGACGGCGGAACGCCGCTGGCCGGCGCCGACATCCCGGTCCGGCGCGGCGACGAGGAGTGGTCCTGGCTGGTCCTGCACGTCGTCGACACCGACCCCGGCGACCTCGTCGGGCGCACCGCCGTCCTCGCCGTCGACGCCGACCGCCGGGCCGCCCTCAGCGCCTCGCACAGCGGCTGCCACCTGCTCGCCCTCGCCCTCAACGAGGCCCTCGCGCCGCGCTGGCGCAAGGACCCGGGCCGCTCCGACGCCCTCGGCCACCCCGACTTCGACAGCCTCGCGATGGCCACCTCGGTGATGGACACCGAGGCCAGCACCGACACCTACCGGCTCGGCAAGTCGCTGAAGAAGAAGGGCTTCACGGCGGACGCCACCGACGAGCTCCCCGCCCTCGCGGACGCCCTGCCCGCCCTCACCGAGGCCGTCAACGCCCGGCTCGCCGCCTGGGTCGCCGCCGCCGCCCCGGTCCGCATCGAGGTCCCCGGCCCCGAGCTCACCGCCCGCCGCCAGTGGCACTGCGAGCTGCCCGAGGGCGGCGCGCAGATCTTCTGCGGCGGCACCCACCTGCACCACCTCGGCGAACTCGCCGAACTCCGCACCGAACTGCGGCTCTCCGAGGACGGCACCGAACTGGTCGCCGTCACCCGCCCCAAGCGGGCCTGAGCACCCGGGAAACGCGACGGGCGGCCGCCCCTCGTCCGTCATCGGCGAGGGTCGGCCGCCCGTACTGCGTGCGCTCCGCCCGGATCAGACGTCGGTGCGGTGGAAGTTCAGGAACGAACGGGACGGCGTCGGGCCGCGCTGGCCCTGGTAGCGCGAGCCGTACCGCTCCGAGCCGTACGGGTGCTCCGACGGCGAGGAGAGCCGGAACAGACAGAGCTGCCCGATCTTCATCCCCGGGTACAGCTTGATCGGCAGCGTCGCGACGTTCGACAGCTCCAGCGTCACGTGACCGTTGAAACCGGGGTCGATGAAGCCGGCCGTCGAGTGCGTCAGCAGGCCCAGCCGGCCCAGACTCGACTTGCCCTCCAGCCGGGACGCCACGTCGTCGGGCAGCGAGATGACCTCGTACGTCGAGGCCAGCACGAACTCGCCCGGGTGCAGGATGAACGCGTCGTCGCCCTCGGGCTCCACCAGCCGGGTCAGGTCCGGCTGCTCCTCGGAGGGGTCGATGTGCGGGTAGCGGTGGTTCTCGAACACGCGGAAGAAGCGGTCGAGGCGCACGTCGATGCTCGACGGCTGGATCATCGCCGGGTCGAACGGGTCGACGACGACCCGGCCCAGGTCGATTTCGGTCCGGATGTCCTTGTCAGAGAGCAGCACGCTTCGAGGTTACGTGCACGACAGGGCCCCGGACGAATCCGCCCGGGGCCCGTTCCGTCCTCGCGTCGACCGTCAGGCCAGGAACTCCGCGGCCTCCAGCCGCAGCGCCCGGTCCAGCTGCGGCGCCGACAGCTCCCGCACGTCGGCCAGCACCGAACTCCTCAGCCGCCCGCACTGCGGACAGCGGATCAGCCGCCCGGGCCCGAGCCGGCCCGGACCGAGGTTCTGCATCGGGAACGTGGTGGTGCTGAACAGGTGCCCCTCGGCACAACGAACGACGGCGCGCTGCTCCATCGATCCCCTTCCCATCCCTAACCCAGTACTCACCCGTACTCATCGCGCCCCGCGGGACCTCGCCCCGGGACAGCGTCACATTAGGGGATGCTCCGGACATTCCACACCGTGGCTCGCCGCCCCGAACCCACCCGCCGGAGCACTCGTACGCGGCCCACACAGTACGCCCCCCACCCACCCCCGCCCGCCCCGCCACTCCCCGGGCGGGCCGTGCAACCACAGTCGCGAATGGGGTACAGTGACACTGGATTGAGCGGTCTCTGACGGCTCATCAGGCGGGCGTAGTTTAATGGTAGAACATGAGCTTCCCAAGCTTAGAGCGCGAGTTCGATTCTCGTCGCCCGCTCCAGCAGTAAAGCCCCAGGTCAACGGCCTGGGGCTTTCGTGTTGTCTGGACCAATTCGGGGTCGTCGTGCCAGATCCGCTCCAGAAGGTCGATCGGTGCGGTGTGCGGGCGGCGAAAGCCGGCTCGCCGGCCTGGCTTCCGAGGTCGTGAGTGGCGATCGGTGGTGCCAAGGGCTTCGGTGAGGTGCGCTGTGATCTCGGGCGGAGAGTCGGTGGCCCCGAGCGTGCTGGCGACGGTCGTGGCGGCTCGGTCGGCAGCTTGACATCCCCGAGGGGCTCGGCGGCTGTAGTGGCCGAATGTTCTGATCGGCGATCCCCCGTTGGGGGTCGGGATGCCGGGCGAGGCGCTTCGGTTTGCATCAGGCGAGCCGGGGGCGGAGCTATGCCCCTCGAAGCTTCCAGTCGTTTCGGATCTTGTGGTCCGTCCTGTCCCTGACGTGCGGCATTGCGGAAGCGGCGGGAAACCACGCTTTGGCGGGGTCGGCAGCTTCCGCGGATAGAGACCTGGCAAGGAAGAATCATTCGCAGTCGCTGCTGTGGCGAGCTTTACTCCACCGCAGTTCGAGATTTTCCAGCTGAGGTGAAGTCAAATAGGGAGTTCTGTCACCGCAGTTGACGATCTAAAGAGTGACCAGCTAGCGTCCAACGACACGACGAGACGTCAGAGGGGCGCTCGTGTAGGGGAGGGAACCCGTGTCCATCACCATGTTCACGAAGCCGGTCACCACCGGCTTCCCCATCCAGCTCTCGGTCGTCCGCGAGGACGTCATGGTGAACGCCGTCATCGACGGCGAGAACCTGCTCTACCTCGTCAATGACCCGGCGAAGGTGGAGGAGGACGCCAAGCGTGCCGTGAAGGCCGGCTATGAGACCGACCCTTACGCCCGCTTGCGCGCCGAGGTACAGCGGCCCATAGGTACGGCAGGCAGCAAGAAGGCCAAGAACGTCGGCGAGTACGCGGACTACATTGCAGCCGGCTTGCGGGGGGACTTCGATAGTGCGTGGTCGGTGCCGCAGATCACCCTCTGGTCCCCCCGCCCGCTGAGCCGGGACGAGAGCGGTATGTGGCACCTGCCGATCCGTGACGGCCTCATCGCACTCGACGCAGAGACCCAGGTCACGGCGCTGCACCGGATCAAGAAGAACCCGGCGGCGTACGACCTCGAGGATTTCGACTTCGGTGAACTGAAGCTCTCCATTGAGATCTTCCACGGCATCAGCGTCATGGCCGCCCGGCAGATCTTCCACGACCGAAACCTCAAGGGTGTCCCGGTCGACAAGTCCCTGGCCATGTCCATGGACGGCCGCGACTTCGGCACCACGGTGACGCGCAAGTTGATGGAGTCGCTGACCGTGCCGTTCGGTGAGGGCACGGCTCCGCTGTCCAGCCTGATCCTCACAGGCAAGCGCCAGGTGTCGGACAAGGCCGCGGAGTGGATGACGATGTCTGTCCTGCGGACGCTCATTTCCACGGCCATGCTCGGCAAGGCCGGCATCCATGCCGCCTCGACCGGCATCGAGTACGAGGACATCCCCACCGACGGCAACAACAGCCGCCCCGAGCAGGCCGTCGTCCAGCGCGAGATCATGGAGACGGTCGGCCACTTCCTCCAGCAGAACGCCGAGCTGTTCCACGCCAAGACCGCCATCACTGCTCCTGCCGTCGTGGCCGGCCTCGGCGCGACCATGAGCCGCACCATGTCCTGGTCGACCGACCCGATGCCCGAGGGTGTCACCCTGGAAGCCCTCCTGGAGAACGTCCAGTGGGAGCGTGAGGCGAAGTACTGGAGTGGCATCGCTGCCAAGCCGACGCACACGGGCAAGATCAGCTGGGCCGGTGGTGCCCGTGACTCTGGCCACAAGGTCTATGACGCGCTGAACAACCTGGACAGCGAAACCGGCATGCAGATCCGCGGTCGTTTCTAGCTTGCAGGTAGCGGCGGATCCTCTCCAATCACGGTGGGGGAGGAGCCGCTTGGCGTCTTCGCAGCTTCTATGCGGATCGTCGGCGGATGCGGATGCGGATGCGGATGCGGATGCCGACGACGGCGGCGAGGACGTTGCCGGTGTGGCGGAGGTCGTAGAAGCGGAGATGGTCGAGCCCCAGCTTCTTGCGGGTCCTGCGCCACTTGCGGCCGAAGGTCGAGCGGCGGAACGGGGCGCCGTGCCTGCCGATGAACAGAAGTCCCTCCTCTCCCTTCTGGGTGTACCAGCGCAGGTGCCGTTCGAACTCCGGGAAGAGCTCCCGAAAAGCGACTTGACCCGCCATGGGCGCACGGGAGGCCCGTCGTTCACCTCAAGGCCCCCCGTACTTCCGACCGTGAGCATAGTTCCCGTCGGAAACCCGCCGTTAACATCCGGCCCCGGCCTGCGAATCCGAGGTCCACCGCCAGTTGCTCCTGCCAACTCGCCCTGGGTTTCGCGATGATCGGCTCTCGACGGACCGGACGGCGGCTCGTACAGGTGGTGCGGCGGTCGAATGCGGGTCCGGGCGGGGGCTTCACTCGATGGGGGGAAGCGTGGCGGCGGGGTCCCCTATGTCCCGATTGTCGGACGTGGGCGGGCGGGGCGCTCGGGTGGGATGGGCGTCCCGATCGACTGGAGCCGCTGAGCATGGGTCTGTTCCGACGCTCCGGGAAGGCGGCTCGGACCGCCCCGGAGCGCACCGAGACCGCTGACACCGCCGCGGTCGCCCCGGCCGGGGCGGTCAACGGCCATCAGGTGCTGGAGACGGTCGTCGCCCTGCCCATCAGCACCTGGCGCTACCTGTGGGAGCCCGAGCAGGTGCGGCACATCGGACCGATGGCCCAGGACTGGCACGCCTCCTTCGACTTCCACCATGAGAACACCCGCGTGATCCCCGTCGTCGACGCCAACGGCATCGCCCTGGTCTGCATCCAGGCCCTGAACCGGCGCATCGACGAACTCACCACCGAGGTCCGGCGCCTGAGCGAACTGCGGGATGCGGGGGAGGCGGGGGATGCGGGGGCTCGGGAGGGGCGTGCGAAAGGGGCGTGCGAGAGGGGTGCGGAGGAGGGTGTGGGAACGGTAAGAGGCGGAACTGTCCGTCCACGTCCACCGTCCAAGCAGTGACGGAATCCCGGCCCGGTCTGAACGCCGGGAGGAGCGTGGAGGGGACCAGTGCAGCCAGGTGGTGCCGAACTGAATGTCGGATTCCCGGGTGGAAGCCGAGGCGGTGTGCCGGTCGTGCCGCCCGCCCGGTGGCTCGGCCCGACGCCGGCGGTCGATCAGCTCGAAGCGGCCGAGCGCTGCGAGACACTGCTGCAGGACACCCTGGACGCTGTCCGGCCGGCGCCGGTCTGGCAGGGGGCGGCGCCCAGAGCGGGCGCGCGGCTGCCGTTGCCGGGGCGGGACCCGGACCTGCGCTGGTACGTCACCCGGGGGCGGGACATCCTCACCATCGTCTCGGCGGTCCGGCGGGCGGCACTGGTGGACGCGGTCGAGCGGCACTGGCGGCGGCGAGGCTGGACGATCACTTCGCTGAACGCCGGCCGGAGCCGCCCCGGAGTCGCCGCCGCCACTCTGGACGGTTATCGACTGGCTCTGACATTCGGTGAGTTGGGCGAGGCTGGACTGACCGCGAGCTCGCCCGGCGTGGCCCGCTCGGAGCGGCTGCCGTCACTGCAGGGCGCCGGCGGTCGCGGCCCGGCACCGTTGCCGAACGTGTGCTGCCCGTACTGGAGTGCGATGGGCTAGCCAGGCCCTGTCCGGCTGCGGAAGAACCAGGGAGCCGGAAGAACCGGGGAGCCGGAAGAACCGGAAGGCGCTGGGGGCGGCGGAGGTTCGTGGACGCAGGGGAGGCGCGGAGCGAGTCCCCCCGGACTCGCTCCGCACCGCCTCGTCGCGCGGCTTCGCGCTGCCGCTCCCCCCGACTCCCCGGCAGCCCCGCCGTTCCCCCCTGGCAGCACCCTCCGGCGAGAGCGGTCCGCACAGGCCCCGGCGAGCCCCCACCCCCGGGGACGTCGTTGGTATCACGGTAACAAACCGCGTGGTTGGTTTGTCAATAGTGGGATCCACGAAAAATCCACAAACGTGACGGTCGGTCCGTAAGGTCCCGCCAGGCGCTGGACCAGCGGGTTGAGGCCCGGCAGGACGCCCGGCGACCCTTCGACGGGCGCGCGACGGGCTCCGGTACGGGCGGCAGGCCGTGCGGCGGGCCGCGCTGGAATCCGACATTCCGAGCATCATGGCAGCACGCAGTGACACCGCGCGAGCGCTGAGCGCAGCGGATGCGTCCTGTGGTGCTATGGCAGGCTGATGCGGAGTGAGTTCACCGGCGGGACGGCCCGGCCGTACGTGAGGGCCCGTCAGCGCAGCAGTCGGCGCTCCTTGGCCACGGCCACCGCGCCGGACCGGGTGTCCACCCCCAACTTGTCGTAGATCCGGCCGAGATGGGTCTTCACGGTGGCCTCGCTGATGAACAGTGCCCGGGCGATCTCCCGGTTGCCCAGCCCCTGCCCCAGCTGCGCGAGGATGTCCTGCTCGCGCTCGGTGAGCTGCGGTGCGGGCGCCCGCATCTGCGCCATCACCCGGGAGGCGACCGGCGGCGAGAGCACCGTACGGCCCCGGGCGGCGGCGTGCACGGCGGCGAACAACTCCTCCGGCCGCTCGGCCTTCAGCAGGTAGCCGGTGGCGCCCGCGGCGATCGCCCGGGTGATGTCGGCGTCGGTGTCGTAGGTGGTGAGCACGAGCACGTGCGGACCGCCCGGCGCGGCGGTGATCCGCCGGGTGGCCTCCACCCCGTCGATGCCGTCGCCGAGTTGGAGGTCCATCAGCACCACCTGCGGCGCCAGCCCGGTGGCCAGCGCGACCGCCTCCTCCCCGGTGCTCGCCTCGCCGACCACCTCGATGTCGCCCGCGCTGGCGAGCAGCGCCAGCAGGCCGGCCCGGACCACCGCGTGGTCGTCGCAGACCAGCAGCCGGACGGGGGCGGGTCCGGTTCGTTCGCTCATCGGTGCTCCAGGGGGATCGCGGCGGAGACGACGGTGCCCTCGCCGGGGGTGCTCTCCACGGTCAGCGTGCCACCGAACTGCCGCAGCCGGGCGCGCATCGCGGGCAGCCCGTACCCGCGGCCGCCGGCCGACCCGACCGCGCCCGGGTCGAAGCCCCGCCCGTCGTCGGCGACGTCCAGGACGGCCTGGTCGCCGAGGTAGGACAGGGTGATCGCCGCGGCCGAAGCACCGGCGTGCTCCCGGACGTTGGCCAGCGCGCCCTGGGCGATCCGCAGCAGCGCGGACTGCGCGGCGGCGGGCAGCGGGACGGGCGTGCCGTCCAGGTGGAAGCGGACCGGCAGACCGCTCTCGGCGGCCTCCCGTCCGGCGAGCGCGCGCAGCGCCTGGTCGAGCGGACGGCCGTCGGCGAGTTCGGCCGGTGCGAGGTCGTGGACGAAGCGGCGGGCCTCGGCCAGGTTGCGGGCCGCCACCTCGGCGGCGGTCCGGACGTGGGTGCGGGCGGTCGTCGGCTCGGTGTCCCAGGTGCGCTCGGCGGCCTGCAACAGCATCTGCTGGCTGGACAGCCCCTGGGCCAGGGTGTCGTGGATCTCCATGGCGAGCCGCTCGCGCTCCGCGTGGGTGCCCTCCCGCCGTTCGGTGGCGGCGAGTTCGCGCCGGGTGCGGACCAGGTCGGTGATCAGGGCGCGCTGCCGGGCGTCCTGCCGGTCCATGAAGAGGAACACGCCGGTGGCGAGCGCGGCCACCGCGAACGGCAGCAGGACGAGAGTGGCGTCCGCCCCGCCGGCCAGCCGGAGCTCGGCGATCACCACCAGCAGCGTCAGGGCCGCCACGAGCGGGATCGCCGCCCGCGCGGGGAGCGTGCGCAGCGCGGTGTAGACCAGCGGGACGGCGCACCAGGCGAAGCTCGGCGCGAGCAGCACCAGCACCACCCAGAGCGCGACCACCAGGGCCAGCGGCCACCGGCGCCGACGCGGAACCCGGTCGCCGGGCGCAGCTTCAGCCCCGGGCGTGGGCGTGGGCGTGGGCGCGGGCGCGGGCGCTGGTGGCGGTGGCGGTGGCGGGTGGCAGTGCGCGAGCCAGGAGCCGGCCGGCTGGGCGAGGGCGAGGGCGATGCTGAGCCCGATCACCCAGGGGATCCGGGGGTTGCCGGGATGGTGGGTGAGGTAGCGGCTGAGCGAGGCGGCGAGCAGCAGCAGGAAGGCGGAGTCGAGCAGCACCGCCAGGCGGCCCGCGTCCGGGTCGCCGGCGTCGTGACCGGCGGCGGGGCGGGGCTGCTGCACGGGTGGCTCCTGGCTGGACGGGCGATCGGCACCTGGGCGCCTCGGTGGGCGGTCGGCATCCGGACGGGCACCGGCCGCCTCGACCGCGTGCCCGGTGCGCCCGGTGCGCCCGGCGCACCGACCTGCACCGATCCCTCGATGGTGGCCCGGTCGACCCGGTCCCGCATCAGCCGATCGGTTGACGGGGCTGTCCTCCATCATGCCCGCGCGGTCGCGCCGGAGCGTCGATGTGGCGAGCCTCGCCCCGGCCGGAGGATCGGGGTGGAGCCGGGCGGACCCCCTGCCGCCCGGCGGCCCCGATCCCGTTCGCCGATCCGCTGAGGAGCTGGACCATGAAGAAGATCTCCGTGCGCACCCGGGTGCTGACCGGCACTCTCGCCGCCGCCGCGCTCGCCGCCACCGTGGGCGCCGTCTCGGCCAGCGCCGAGACCTCAGGGACCCCGGCCGCGCCGGCCGCGGTGAAGGTCGACACCCAGAACAAGAACCTCGCCCAGAGCACCGGCCTGACCATCGACGCCGCGACCCGCGCCGCCCAGGCCACCCTGGACGCGGCGGCCAAGGCCGGCCAGCACGTCTCGGTCGCGGTCGTCGACCGGGACGGTGTCACCCGGGTGCTGCTCAAGGGCGACGGTGCCGGCCCGCAGTCTCCGGAGTCGGCGCAGCGCAAGGCGTTCACGGCGGTCTCCTGGAACGCGCCGACCTCGGAGCTGACCAAGCGACTGGCCCAGGCCCCGACCCTCAAGGACATCCCGGGCACGCTGTTCCTGGCCGGCGGCGCCCCGGTGCAGTCCAAGGGCGCCCCGGTCGCGGCGATCGGTGTCGCGGGCGCGCCGAGCGGCGACCTGGACGAGCAGTTCGCGCAGGCGGGTGTCGCCGCACTGGCGAAGTGATCCCCTGGCCGGTTGCCCGTCCCCTGATGCGCGGGGCGGGCCGACCGGCCAGGATGGGCGGTATGCCGACGATGACCGATGACCAGTGGCGGGCGTTCCTCTCCGAGGGCACCCGCACCGCCAAGCTCGCCACCACCCGGGCCGACGGCCGTCCGCACGTCGCGCCGGTCTGGTTCCTGCTGGACGGCGACGAGCTCGTCTTCAACACCGGTGCGGGCACCGTCAAGGGCCGCACCCTGGCCCGCGACGGCCGGGTGATGATCTGCGTGGACGACGACCGGCCGCCCTTCGCGTACGTTCTCGTGCAGGGCACCGCCCGGCTGAGCGAGGACCTGGCCGAGGTGCGCGCCTGGGCCACCCGGATCGCCGCCCGGTACATGGGGGAGGACGTCGCGGAGCAGTACGGGGCCCGGAACGGCGTGCCGGGGGAACTGCTCGTTCGGGTGAAGATCGAGAAGGTCTCCGCAGAACACGGGGTGGCCCTCTGAAAAGCCGGTG
The DNA here is from genome assembly GCF_040685715.1 of Kitasatospora sp. NPDC088264. Lineage (NCBI taxonomy): Bacteria > Bacillati > Actinomycetota > Actinomycetes > Kitasatosporales > Streptomycetaceae > Kitasatospora > Kitasatospora sp. NPDC088264. Next base: position 161,230 of record NZ_JBFBIR010000002.1, on the reverse strand, counting down.
CCGCTGTCAGTGGTGCATGGCAGGCTTCCCGGTATGACGGCGTGGACCCTCAACGACATCGAACGTGCGATCCGCTCCTCCTGGGGTGTCGACACCTGTGCGCCCGAGGATCTGGCCCACTGGCGTCCCGACAATCCCGCCCGCGGACAGTGCGGGGTGACGGCGATGGTGGTGCACGACCTGCTCGGCGGCGAGCTGATGATGGGCGAGGTGCACGTCGGCGGGGTCCGGACGGATCTGCACTGGTGGAACCGCTTCGCCACCGGCATCGAGATCGACCTCACCCGCGAGCAGTTCGGGCCGGACGAACTGGTCGGCCCCGGCCGTCCGGTCGCCCGCCCGGCCCGCCCCGGCCGGCTCCAGGCCCAGTACGAGCTGCTGAGCCGCCGGGTGGTCACCGAGCTGGAGCGCGGCCGCGTCCGGCTACCGGAGCGCGCCTGTGCGTGAGTCCGTCCAGTACGCAGGAGGCCACCGTCTCCTGACGTACAGTCATCCGCAGATGCGGTGACAGTGACGGTGACGGCGACGGGAGTGCGGGATGACCGGGGCGACGATCGGCTTCGTGGGGCTGGGTGCGATGGGGCGGGGCATGGCCGGCAGCCTGTTGCGGGCCGGCCACACCGTCCGGGTCTGGAACCGCTCGCCCGAGCCGGTGGCCACCCTGGTGGCCGAGGGCGCCGAGGCGGCGGGCACACTCGCCGAGGTGTACGCCGCCGACACCGTGGTCTCCATGCTCGCCAACGACGAGGCGGTCGAACGGCTGCTGCTCGACCCCGCCCTGCTCGCGGGCGCCGCGACGACCCTGCACGTCAACATGGCCAGCATCTCCGTCGGACTCGCCGAGCGCGCCGAGGCACTGCACGCCGAGCACGGCATCGGCTACCTGGCCGCCCCGGTCCTCGGCCGTCCGCCGGTCGCGGCGGCCGGCCGGTTGAACATCCTGACCGCCGGCGCGCCGGAGCTGCTGGCCCGCGCGGAGCCGCTGTTCGCCGCGATGGGGGAGCGCACCTGGCACTTCGGTGCGAGCCCGCGACAGGCCAACACCGCCAAGATCAGCACCAACTTCCTGCTGGCCTGCGCGATCGAGTCGATGGCCGAGGCGTGCAGCCTGGCTGAGGCCCACGGCGTCCGGCCGACCGACCTGGTCGAGATGTTCACCGGCACGCTGTTCCCGGGGCCGGTCTACTCCGGCTACGGCGCGATGGTGGCCGAACGCCGCTACGAGCCGGCCGGGTTCAGGCTGCCGCTGGGCCTCAAGGACGTCGGCCTGGCCCTGGAGGCCGGGGCCGCGCGGAACGTCCCGCTCCCGTTCGGCGGCATCCTGCGGGACGCCTTCCTGGACGCGCTGGCCCACGGTGACGCGGACAAGGACTGGGCGGCGGTCGCGGCCGTCGCCCGGCGCCGGGCCGGCCTGCCCGCCTGAGCGAACTCCCGGGCGAACTCCCGGGCGCCGGACGTGGAACAACCGGGGGGCGGGGGGTGCTCGCACCTTCATCCGCACCACCGACCGGGGGAGTCCCGATGGCCGACCAGCCGACGGGCGCCGAGGCGCCGCGCACCTTTCTGTTCCTCAACGCCAGTGCGCGGGCCGGCGGCAACTCCGAGCAACTCGCCCGGCTGGCCGCCGAGGCGAGCCTGCCGGCCGGGTCGGAGCAGCGCTGGCTGCGGCTGAGCGAGCACCCGCTGCCGCCCTTCGAGGACCTGCGGCACGTCGAGGGAGGCCGCCACCCCGAGCCGGTCGGCCACGAACGGACCTTGCTGGACGCCACGTTGGCGGCCACCGACCTGGTCTTCGTCGCACCGCTGTACTGGTACTCGCTGCCGACCAGCGCGAAGCTCTACCTCGACCACTGGTCGTCCTGGCTCCGGCAGCCAGGGGCTGACTTCCGTGCCCGGATGCGCGGCGGCACCATCTGGGGCGTCACCGCCCTCGCCACCGAGGACGACAAGGCCGAACCGCTGATCGGCACGCTCCGGCTGACGGCCGAGTACATGGGGATGCGCTGGGGCGGCGCGCTGCTCGGCAACGGCACCCGCCCCGGGGACGTGCTGCGCGACGAGCGGGCGCTGATCGCGGCCAAGTCCTTCTTCGCGGGCTGAGCCCGCGCACCCGTTCCGGCGGGCGCTCGCGCGGACGCTGACGCGGACGTTCGCACGGATGTGCACGCCGGCGCTCACGTGGACGTTCGCAGGGCGTTCGCACCGGCGCGCGCAAGGCGTTCGCACCGACCCTCACAGGACATTCACCCGGGCATTCGCCGGACGTTCACACGACCGATCGCTTCACGCCACGCGAGGTGGTGCGATACGGTCCCCCGGGCGTGTACCCGTCACTCTCCGGTCATCTTTCTGTAAAGCGCAAAAGCCTTACCACAGGACGGAATTGGGCGATTCGGGCACTCCCGTCCCGTGAGCGGTCCCCAGCGTGACACCCGCCTTCCGGAGTGGCCGGATCCTTCGGTAATCTCCGTCGGACTTTCAAGCTTCGCGAGGGGTCAGAGGCGTCCACGGCCGCCCGCCCCGCCGCGCCCCGGGCCTCGCCCGGACTCTTCCGTGAGGTCTCCCTTGCCCATACGTCGCAGTCTTGCCCTTGCCGGCGTCGCCGCGCTCGCGTCCTCGCTCGTGCTGTCCGGCGCCCAGGGCGCCATGGCCGTCGGCACCACCGGTTCCCCGTCCGCCGCCGCCCAGGCGGCCGGCAAGGCCTCCCACCAGAGCCTCGACCTCTCGGTGAACGGCGTGCCCGGCACCTTCATCGCCGGCGGCGACGCCCGCGACTTCACCTTCAAGATCGACAACTCGACGAAGCACGACTTCCTCTTCCTCCCGCTGCTCAAGTTCAAGAACAAGGCGGGCTCGCTCAAGGCGAAGGACCTCAAGGTCCAGTACCAGCTGCCCGGCGGCCAGTGGCAGACCGGTTCGGTCGCCGCCGACGGCGGCGAGGACAAGGACAAGTCCGTCCTCACCCTGCTCGGTGCCCTCGGCCAGGACGGCAACCCCACCGACGACGACCTGCTCGTCGTGAACCGCGGCAAGAGCTTCTCGATCAAGGTCCGGGTCTCCTTCACCTCGGAGGCGCCGCTCGGCCGGGCCGGCGTCGTCCCGGTGGTGTTCTCCGCCGAGCTTGACGACGAGACCCACGCGCCGGTCGACGGGGGCCACCTCAGCTGCGACGGCGTCCGCGGCGCGGGCTTCGTGATCAAGGCGGGCGGCGGCGGCAAGCCGAGCCCGACCATCAGCCCGAGCCACACCGGCAAGCCCAGCCCGACCGCGAGTACCTCGCCGACGGCCTCCCACTCGGCGACCGCCTCCACCTCGCCGACGGCCTCCCACTCGGCGACCGCGAGCACGTCGCCGACCGCCTCCACCTCCACCTCCGCCACGGCCACCCCCTCCACCTCGGCCACCCCGAGCGCCGAGCCGACCACGCCGTCGCCGTCGGTCCCGCCGACCACCCCGACCACGGGCGAGCCGTCCGGCTCCGCCTCCGCGTCGACCTCCGCCCCGGCCCCGGTCGACGGCAACGGCGACACCGCCGGCCCGATCGACTTCCCGGTGGCCGTCCCGACCCTCACCCCGCCGCCGCTCACCCCGGCCGCCGTCACCAAGGCCAAGGCCGCCGCCGACAACGGGGACAAAGCCCTGGCCCAGACCGGTGTCGGTGACGACACCACCGCCATCGCCGTGGCCGGCGGCGCCGTGCTGCTCGCCGGTGTCGGCACCCTCGTGGTGCTGCGCCGCCGCAAGTCGGCCCAGCAGGGCTGACCGCGGCCGCAAGGCACGCTCCAGCCGTTACACCGAGGCGGTACCCGCCTGACAACCGCCCGCGCCGCCCGGCCGTCCGTTCGACGGACCTCCGGGCGGCGCGGGCGGGACACCTCCGTCACATAGGATGTCCGGCCGGAGGGGGGCGGAACCGGCGGGGAGAGGGACAGGTGCGGGGATCACGCACGGCACGGACGGCCACCGACTACGAGTCGGCGACCGGGCGGATCGCGGGGCTGCCGCTGCGCAGACACCACGTTCTACTGGTGGCCTGGACGGTGCTCTGGTTCTTCCTGGTCGAGCCCAGCGGCGGCTTCTCCTGGCACTACCTGCGCCAGGGTGAGCAGCTGCTCTTCAGCGACCACCCGGACGGCGGGCTGGCGCTCTACGCCCACCACCCGGAGCTGCAGATCGGCCCGGTCAGCCTGGCCGTGGCCCGGCTCACGGCCCCGTTCTCGGCCCACACCGGCCAGCTGATCGCCGAGGCGGCGATGTCCGGGCTCGGCCTGGTGATGCTGGTCCTGATCGGTCGCACCGCCGCCCTGTACTACCTGGGCACCGGCACCAACCACCGCCGGCTCCAGCAGCGCCTGCTGATCGCCGGACTGGCGTTCATCCCGATGTGGGTCGAGGTCTCGGTCCGATTCGCGCACCTGGACGACGTCCTGGCGCTGTTCTTCACCACCCTCGCCGCGCACGCCCTGGCCCGCGGCAAGCCCACCATGGTCGGTGTCTACCTGGCGCTGGCGGTGGACTCCAAGCCCTGGGCGATCGCCTTCGCCCCGCTGATCCTGGCGCTGCCCAGGCCCGCCTGGCTGCGCAGCGCGATCTGGTTCGTCGGACTGGTGGCGATCGCCTGGCTGCCGTTCTACCTGGGCAATCTGGACACCCTGGCCGCCGCCAAGTTCACCATCCCCAACCAGCCGGCCTCCGCACTGCGCTGGTTCGGGGTGACCGACCCGGCCACCCCCTGGTGGGATCGTCCGACCCAGTTCGCCCTCGGCCTCGGCCTCGGCACCATCGCGGTCTGGCGCGGCCGCTGGCCGGCCGTGGTGCTGCTCGGCGCGGACGCCCGGATCCTGCTCGATCCGAGCGTCTACACCTACTACACGGCCTCGATCCTGCTCGGCACCCTGCTCTGGGACGCGGTCGGGCAGAAGCGGCTCGTCCCGTGGTGGAGTTGGATAGCGCTGGCCGCGCTGTACGGCGGGACGCTGTTCATCCCGTCCGACGCGGGCCGCGGCTTCGTCCGGCTGGCCTTCGTGGTGGTCTCCGCCGCGTACGTGCTGTTCTGGCCCACCCAGCAGACGCGCCGCCCGCGGTCCCCGGCGGACGGCGAGGGGCGGCGCCGTTCCTCCCGGCGGCGCGAGCGCGTGCTGACCGGCACCGGAGCCTGACCGGCCCCGGCCCCGGCCCCGGCCCCGGCCCCGGCCCCGGCCCCGGCCCCGGCCCCGGCCCCGGAGCCCGAGCCTGACCGGGGCCCTCCCTCCCGAGGACGGCTTGACCCTCACGCGGCGTGAGAGCGGAGGCTGGTGGTCAGCACGAAGGGAGGACCCGGATGAGCAGCGAGGGCTACTCGGTCGGAGCCGTGGCCAAGATCGCCAAGGTGACCGTCCGCACCCTGCACCACTACGACGAGATCGGCCTGTTGTCCCCCGCGGGCCGCACCCGGACCGGCTACCGCCGCTACCAGGACGCCGACCTCGACCGGTTGCAGCAGATCCTCTTCTACCGCGAACTCGGGTTCCCCCTGGAAGAGATCGCGGCGATCCTGGACGACGACTCGGTCAGTCCGAGCGAGCACCTCCGTCGGCAGCACCAACTGCTGACCGACCGGATCAGGCACCTCCAGGACCTCGCCACAGCCGTCGAACACGCCATGGAGGCACGAAGAATGGGTATTCAGCTGAGCCCGGAGGAGAAGTTCGAGATCTTCGGCGAGGGCTACCAGGAGGAGTGGGAGCAGGAGGCCGAACAGCGCTGGGGCGACACCGCGGCCTGGGCCGAGTCGCAGCGCCGCACCGGCGGCTACGACAAGGCCGACTGGCAGCGGATCCAGGCGGAGATGGCCGACCTCAACACCCGCCTGGTCGAGGCGCTCACCGCCGGCGAACCCGCCGACGGCGCCGCCGCCACGGACCTCGCCGAGGCGCACCGGCAGCACATCTGCCAGAACTTCTACGACTGCACGTTCACCATCCACCGCGGCCTGGCCGGGCTGTACGTCTCGGACCCGAGGTGGACCACCACCTACGAGAACCTCGCCCCGGGCCTGGCGCAGTGGCTGCACGACGCCATCCTCGCCAACGCGGACCGGCACGAGAAGGCATAGTCGCCGCCGGATGCCGGATGCCGGATGCCGGATGCCGGATGCCGGATGCCGGATGCCGGATGCCGGATGCCGGATGCCGGGCCACGTGGCCGGGGGGCTACGCGACCCCGCGCCCGAAGGAGCGCCGGTAGGCGGTCGGGGAGGTGCGCATCACCCGGCCGAAGTGGTGGCGGAAGGTCGCGGCGCTCTCGAAGCCGACCGCCGCCGCAATCTCCTCCACCGTCCCCTCCGGTGACTCCAGCAACGGCAGGCTGGCCGCGATGCGCTGGGTGACGACCCAGCGCATCGGGCTGGTGCCGTTGCGGGCCGTGAAGTGCCGCAGGTACGAGCGGTCCGACATCCGGGCGGCGCGGGCCAGCAGCGAGATGGTCAGCGGGGACGCCAGGTGGCCCATCGCCCACTGCATGCTGCGGGCGACCCCGTCGTCCTCCTCCTCGACCGGGCGGACGGCGGCCTCGATGAACTGGGCCTGCCCGCCGTCCCGGTGCGGCGCCACCACGAAGCGGCGGGCCACGCTGTTGGCCACCTTGGCGCCGTGGTCGCGGCGGACCAGGTGCAGGCAGAGGTCGATCCCGGCGGCGCTGCCCGCGCTGGTGAGCACGTTCCCGTTGTCGACGTACAGCACGTCCGGGTTGACCCGCACGTCCGGGTGGCGCTGCTGGAGCAGGTCGGCGTACCGCCAGTGGGTGGTCGCCTCCCGCCCGTCGAGCAGTCCGGCGGCGGCCAGCGCGAAGGCGCCCGAGCAGATCGAGACGATCCGGGCGCCGCGCTCGTGCGCCGTCCGCAGCGCGGCGACCAGCCCGGGGGAGACCGCGCCGCCGAACGCGTTCGGCACCCCGGGGACCACCACCGTGTCGGCCGAGGCCAGTTCGTCCAGCCCGTGCCGGGCGGTCAGCGCGAACCCGCCCACCGCGTCCAGCGCCGTCCCGGGCCGGTCGGCGCACACCTTCAGCCCGTACCAGGGCGCTGCCAGCAGGCCGCCCAGTTCGGGCCGGGCCAGTCCGAACACCTCCACCACCACGCCGAGTTCGAACGGCGCCATGCCCGCGAAGGCGTACACCGCGACGTGGTGCACCGGTTCCGGGCGGGGGCCGATGACGACGGGCACCGGGCCCGACCCGGTGCCGACCGGGCCCTCGACGTGCTGCTCGGTCATGCGGACCCCCTGCTGACGGGTGGCGGGATGGCGGTGAGTGTAGCCGTTCCGGCCGGCCGGGAATCTTCCTCGGATCCACCTGCAACCTCCACCCCGGCCACACGTCCATTGGTACGGGGGCGGAGAGAGGCGGGCCGAGGGCGGCTGTCAGGATCTCCCCGGTCACGATCTTGATCAGGAGTCCTGACGGTCCGGCGAGAGCCGCCACCGTCCCGGGGGAAAGCGGAAACGCGCATGTCCATGGCCATCGGGCCGATCGCCGGGCCGACGAGGGGGCGCGGTTTCTCCGTTCGCGGAGTGGTCGCCGTGCTGTTCGGCGCGCAGGAGGCCGGCGAGGTGCCCGCCGGCCCGGGCGACGAGCAGGCGGCGCAGCGCCGCTCCGGCTTCCGGCTGCTGCGCGGCGGGCGCAAGCCCACGGAGGACCGGCCCACCCTGACCGACCTGTACCACGTCCACCGGCTGGGCCTGGTGCGGATGGCCGTCCTCCTGGTCGACCACCAGGACCTGGCCGAGGACGTCGTCCAGGAGGCCTTCACCCAGCTCTACCAGCGGTACGGCGAGCACCTGGACGACCTCGACAACGCGCTCGGCTACCTGCGCACCGCGGTGGTCAACGGCGCCCGGTCGATGCTGCGCCGCCGGAAGACCGCCCGCGAGTACGTCCCGCCGCACGAGCCCGACGCCGCCTCCGCGGAGGACCACGCGGTGCTCAACGACGAGCACCGGCGGGTGCTCGCGGCCATGCAGGAGCTGACCTCCCGCCAGCGCGAGGTGCTGGTGCTGCGCTACTGGTCCGACCTGTCGGAGGCGCGGATCGCCGAGGCCCTGGGGCTGTCCCGGGGCGCCGTGAAGTCCACCGCCAGCCGGGCCCTGGACGCCTTGGAAAAGCATCTGGAGAAGGTTCGATGACCGACAAGCTCCCCGGCCGCGAGAGCGGAGGCCGAGACGGTGACGGGCCGGCCGAGACGGCGACCGAACGGCTGCTACGCGAGGCGATGAACGCCCGCGCCTCGCTGATCACCGCGCACGACCTGCGCCCGGCGCAACCGCCGCGCGGCCGGGTGTGGCGATTGCGCCCGGTCTACCTGACCGCCGTGCCGGTCTTCGCGCTGGCCGCCTCCCTGGCGATCGGCCTGCTCACCTTCCACGGCGACCCGCTGGCCAGGAAGGACGTCCCCCCACCGGCCGCCACCATGACGACCTCGCCGAGCCCGACCCCCGAGCCGACCGCCGCCCCGACCCCCACGGCCACCTCGCCGGACACCGGCAGCCCCGCCGCCGACCCGGAGACCGGGGCCCCCCTCTCCGACCCGACGTCGGCCGGCACCCGGACGACGGCGCCGCCCACCACCCCGGCCACCACCCCGGCCACCACCGCGCCGGCCGGGACGACCTACCCCTTCCGGGGCGTCAGGTTCAAGATCCCGCCAGGTTGGCGGGCCGTCAATCCGGATCCTTCCGCCAACACCCTCTGCATCCTGAGCCCGAGCGCTCCGCAGGACGCGACGGCCGGGGACTGCCTGCCGCACGGCGTGCTTCTGACGGTCACGGACCAGGAGTCGCAGCTCTGGCCGAGGCTGCCCGACCTGGATTCCGAGAGCGGCTGGTCCACGCAGCCCTGGTGCCCGGCGTGGTCCTACTCCCCCACGCTCACCAGGAACGGACAGATCGACAGTGTCGGCCCGACCAGGAGCACACCCACCGTGGCAGGCCGTGCCGCACGCAAGTCGCAGTGGCAGATCAACTGCGGCGGCGACGCCTTCACGGCCCAGATGTGGGCCCTGCCGAAGGACTTCGTGTCCGTCTCGGCGATCGGCCTCAAGGCCGACTACCAGCCCGGACTGATGACGATCGTCAACACCCTCGACCTGAGCGGCCGCCAGGCGCCACCGGTGAAGTACCACGAGAACGACATCGATATCACCGTGGGCGGCTTCACGGGCGTTCAGGAGCTGAAGGCGGGAAGTCCGGCCGTCACCTTCTCGGTGACCTACAAGAACAACAGTCCGACGAATTTCGCCCAGGTGGAGCCCTTGGTCTACACCGAGTGGCCCATGGACACGCCGGTGGATGTGGTGTCGCTGAACGCGGGCAAGCTCGAGCGTCTCGACGGTGCCACCTGGAAGGAAAAGCCGCTCACGCGAGGAAGCGCGATGGACTACGCGATGGCGGATCCCGAGTCGCTCTTCCCCCTGGCTCCAGGGCAGAGCCGAACGGTCAAGTACCGGATGACGATCGATGCCGGACACGGCCTCGGGCCACTGTGGGTGATGACGCGGGCCGTCCTTCCCTACACGGGAGGAACCCTCACGGGTCTCGGCAACGAGGTTGTCTCGCTCAAGATCACCAAGTGACACGGGGGCCCGGCCTCCCCGCCACGGGGAGGCCGGGCCCCCGGAGGGTGGCTCAGGCCAGCGAGGCCATCCAGGCCTCGACCTCGTCGGCGCGGCGCGGCAGGCCGGCCGAGAGGTTCTCGTTGCCGTCGGCGGTGACCAGGATGTCGTCCTCGATCCGGACGCCGATGCCGCGGTACTCCTGCGGCACGGTCAGGTCGTCCTGCTGGAAGTACAGGCCGGGCTCGACGGTGAGGACCATGCCGGGCACCAGCAGCGCGTCGGCGTGCTCCTCGCGGCGCGAGTGGGCGCAGTCGTGGACGTCGAGGCCGAGCATGTGGCCGGTGCCGTGCAGGGTCCAGCGGCGCTGGAGGCCCAGCTCCAGGACCTTCTCGACGTCGTAGGCCGAGGCGTCCAGCAGGCCCCAGGCGAGCAGGCGCTCGGCGAGCACGCGCTGCGAGGCGTCGTGGAAGTCGCGGAAGCGGGCGCCGGGCTTCACCGCGGCGATGCCGGCCTCCTGGGCGTCGTACACGGCGTCGTAGATCTTGCGCTGGAGGTCGTTGAAGCGGCCGTCGATCGGCAAGGTGCGGGTGACGTCGGCGGTGTAGAGGGTGTGGGTCTCGACGCCGGCGTCCAGCAGCAGCAGCTCGCCGGGGCGGACGTCGCCGTCGTTGCGGACCCAGTGCAGCGTGGTGGCGTGCGGGCCGGCGGCGGCGATGGTGCCGTAGCCGACGTCGTTGCCCTCGACCCGGGCGCGGCGCCAGAAGGTGCCCTCGATCCAGCGCTCGGAGGTGGCGACGGCCTGGCCGAGCTCGCGGACCACGTCGGTGAAGCCGTTGACGGTGGCGTCGCAGGCGGCGCGCAGCTCGCCGACCTCCCACTCGTCCTTGACCAGCCGCAGGCCGCTCAGGAACTCCTTGAACTCGGCGTCCCGGTCGGCGTCCAGCACGTCGGCCAGGGTGTCCTCCAGGCCGGCGTCGTAGCCGCGGACGATCCGGGTGGGCACCGCGGAGTCCTTGGTGCGCCCGGCCAGTTCCTCGGCGGCCTTGCGCACGTCGCGCGCCGGCAGGCCGAGCAGCTGCTCCTGCTCGCCCAGGCTGTTCCGGCGGCCGACCCACAGCTCGCCGTAGCCGTCCAGCCAGAACTCGCCGTTCTCGCGGTCGGAGCGGGGCAGCAGGTAGAGGGCGAACTCGTGGCCGGCGTCGCCGGTGGGCTCGGCGACGAGCACGGCGTCCTCGGTCTGGTCGCCGGTGAGGTGCACGTACTCGCTGGCGGCGCGGAAGCTGTAGTCGGTGTCGTTGGAGCGCACCCGCAGGTTGCCGGCCGGGACGACCAGCCGCTCGCCGGGGTAGGCGGCGGAGAGCCGGGCGCGGCGCTCGGCCGCGTACGGGGCCTGGGCGACCGGGACGAGGCCGTGCAGCTCGGTGTCGGCCCAGCCGGTCTTCATCGAGGCGGCCAGCTCGTCGGAGACCTCGCCGTACAGGCCGTTCTTGCGGCCCTTGAACTGCTGCGGCTCGTCGCCGCCGTCGGCTTCGGGGTTCTCGGCCACTGCGGGCGTGCGGTCCTCGGTCACGTGTAACGCCTCCTTGGGGTGGTACCGCCGCCCCTCGGGGGAGTGTCGGATCGCGACACGCGCGGGCGGCCGTGCGTCCATGGTACGGACGCCCGGCCGCTCGCCCGTTCGGGGTCGGGACGACTGTTCGGGACGGCTATTCGAAGCGGGCCGCGAGCAGCAGCAGGTCGTCGGTGGCCGGTCCGGGTCCGGGGTCGGGGCAGACGGCCAGCAGGTGGGCGCAGAGCCGGTCCGGGTCGATCCGCACGTCGCGCGGGGCGTCGGCGGCGGCCCGGCGCAGGTTGGCCTGGCCGGCGTGCAGGGTCGGGCCGCAGCGGCGGGCCAGCCCCTCGGTGTAGAGCAGCAGGGTGTCGCCGCGGTCGGCGGTGAGCTCGACGCCGGGGGCCTCCCAGCAGGCCAGCATGCCGAGCGGGGCGGAGAGCGAGGTCTCCACGAACTCGGCGCCGTGCCGGCCGACCAGGACGGGCGGGCAGTGGCCGGCGCCGGCCAGGGTGATCCGGCGCTCCTCGGGTTCCACCCAGGCGTAGACGGCGGTGGCGGTGCGGGCCAGCTCGGTGGTCTTGAGCAGGAGTTCCAGGTCGCCGAGGACGGAGACCGGGTCCTCGCCCTCCAGGACGGCGTAGGCGCGCAGCGCGGCCCGGATCCTGCCCATCGCGGCGGCCGCGCCGGGGGCGGAGCCGGGGCCCGCGCCGGGGCCGTCGCCGGAGACGGAGCCGACGGTGAGGCCGACGGTGCCGTCCGGCAGCGGGATGGCGTCGTACCAGTCGCTGCCGCAGGAGCGGTCCAGGCCGGCCGGGAGGATCCGGGCGGCCAGCCGCAGGCCGGCGGGCTGGGGGAGCCGGTCGGGCAGCAGGCCGCGGCGCAGCGCCTCGGTGGTGCGCCGGACCTTGTCCGCCTCCAGCTGTTTGGCGAGCAGCGGGGCGGCGATCGCGGCGTAGCGGTGGGCGAGCTCGCGCTGGCGCTCGGTGGGTTCGGCGGGCTCGTCGTAGAACCAGAGGGCGGCGGCGAGCGGGCCGTCCTCCTCGGTGGCGAGCGGCAGGCCGTAGCAGCCGCCGAGGCCGAGCTGGGTGGCGAGTTCGCGCAGCCGGGCGCCGGTGGCCGGGTCCTCGGCGAGGTCGGGGGAGTGCAGCCGTTCGGGCCGGTCCTGTTCGCGCAGCAGTCTGGCGAGCAGGCTCTGCTCGGGCGGGACGGTCTCCAGCGCGCCGAGGCTGGCGCGGTCGAGGCCGAGGCCGACGGGCTGGCCGGGCCTGCCGCCGGGCATCCGGGTGACCAGGACGCCGCGTCGGGCGCCGAGCAGGGCGGCGCCGGAGGCGAGGACGGTGTCCAGGGTGGCGGCGAGGCCGCGGGCGCGGGCGAGCTGTTCGGTGTGCCGGTGCAGGCTGGCGAAATCGGACAGTCGTCCGGCCAAACGGTCCTGCACTCCGGCGGCCGGTGCCGTGCGGACGTCCGCCGCGCCGTCCTGCGCGTCGGCGGGGCCGGGGAAGCCCGGTGGGTCGAGGACGGTCAGCCCGCCGGCGCTGCCGGGCTCGCCCGGCTCGGAGGGTGTCGATGACGACGGGTGGGACTCGGTCATGCCGCCACTCCTGACGTGCTACGTGCCATGCGGAACCCCCAGGTACGGCCGGTGTGGAGCGATGACGGCCAAAGGGCGCGTTTCGCCTCGATTCGCTACTACTCGTCATTGATCGACAGCAATGCCACCACTTCTACACAGGCCATTTGGGGCATGTCCAGATCCAGGACGACGCGGTGGCCTGTTCCACATCCGCGAGACCCGGTCGGGGGGCGCATACGGCCTGGGCGCGCGCCGGTCCGGTCGGGAGGCATGGAGGGGACCGGGAGCGGGCAGAACGGAGGGGACGGACCCGGCGGCCGTCCGGATCGTATGCCCGCGCCGCCCGGGACCCGGGCTGGCCGGAAGTCTCTCACTCGTACGGTGGAACCAAGCGCGCCCGGGCGGCGTCCATCCGGTCGCATACGGGATTCTCGTTCCAGGGGCTGTTTCAGTGCGCGGCCCTTCTCATGTCGTGCTCCACACCGTGATCCACGTCGTCGCCGCGCCGCCCGCCATGCCGCCCGCCCCCCTTCGCGCCGCCGGGGCCGTGCCACCGCGGGTCCGCGTGACGAGTCCCGGCGGTGCCGACGGGCCGGAGCGAACCGAGCGGTCAGGGAAAGGAACGAGCGCCATGCGTGAGAACCCGAAAGATCCGTGTCCGCCCGCCACTCCCCACCACCCCGTCCAGGACGACGTCGCACGTCAGCGCCCTGCCCGGCTCGCCGCGGCCCTGACGGCCGCCGTCGACCACCGCTGGCCCGTGGTGCCCGGGGCCGTCCTGCGCGGCGGTCAGTGCTCCTGCGGCGACCAGGACTGCGTCGTGCCGGGCGCGCACCCGCACGACCCGTCGCTGCTGGCCGCCACCACGGACGCCCGGATGGTGCGCTGGTGGTGGGAGCGGCAGAGCCCGGACGCTCCGGTGCTGGCCGCCACCGGTTCGGTGGTCTCGGCGGTCAGCCTGCCGGCGGCGGCCGGGGCCCGGGCGCTGGTCTACCTGGGCGCGCTGCGGCTGCCGCTCGGTCCGGTGCTGGCGATGCCGGGCCGGTACGCGCTGCTGGTGGCCCCGTACTCGCTGGACGCGCTCGGCGAGATGCTCTCTCAACTCCCTTGGGTGCCAGGCTCGTTGCGCTATCACGGGGTGGACGGCTTCCTGCCGCTGCCGCCCGGTGGAGCGGCTGGCCGGGTGCGTTGGGTGCTGGCCCCGCGCGCGGACGCCGACGGCGGGGTGTGGCTGCCGCAGGTCGGGCCGCTGCTGGGCGAGTTGGTGGAGGCGACGGTCCGGCTGGACAGCGGTCGCTCGGCGTACTGATCCGCCGGTCCGTTCCCGGGCCGCTCGTCGGGGCCCCGCGGAAAACAAAAGATCCGGCCGCTGGCGACGGGGGATGCACCAGCGGCCGGACTCTTTAGACAGTAACAAGGATCCGCGCCCGCGCCAATTTCCAAGACGCCCTGCCAGCCCGGAAATTGCGGCTTCATGGCGACAATGTGACGCGTATCACCCGGATCCCGGGCGCTTTAGTTCAAGGTGACCTGACGGTTCACCAGGTTCGCGCGGGCGCGCCGCTCCTCGGCGGTCAACGGGGTCTCGTCGGCGAGCACCGAGGCCAGCCGCTCGGCGAACTCGGCGGCCGGCTTCTCGCAGTCGGCGGCGGTCATGGCGAGCGGGAGGTCCCAGACCGGGACGGTCAGGCCGTGCGCGCGGAACGAGCCGACCAGGCGGGTGTCCGGGCCGAGCGAGGACTGGTCGGCGGCGCTGAGCCGGGCCAGCGCGTCCAGCAGCCGCTCCTCGGGCACGGTCATCACCCAGCGCAGGTGGTTCTTGTCGGGGGTGCCGCACCAGTAGGCGGCGTCGGCGCTCGCCAGCTTCTCGGTCGGGATGGCCGAGGCGTTGGCGCGCTCCAGGGAGGCGGCGACCTCGCCGGTCGCGGTCTCGGCGTCCTCCAGCCAGAACTCGAAGCCGGTGTGCACGGCGGGCGTGAACGCGGCGGTGACGTCCAGCAGGTCCTGGAGCCGGCGTCCGCCCGCCTCGGTCCGGCGGGACGGCACCGGGTTGCCCGGCTCGGTGGCCAGCGCCAGCTCCAGGGCGTCCGCGAGGTCGCGGCTGAGGTCGCCGGAGGAGGACTGGGTCTGCAGGCCGAGCAGGATGGAGCCGTCCTGGCGGCGCAGGGCCGGCCAGGCCAGCGGCAGCACGGTGGCCAGGGTCACCGACGGGACCTCGCCGGTGGCGCCCTCGGCCACCCCGGCGGCCAGCGTCAGCGGCACCGTGGCGGCGGGCACCAGCTCGCGCAGCGCGACCCAGTCGGCCTCGCCCGACAGGCCCTCGAACGGGCGGTGCACCAGCTCCTGCACCGCGTGCGAGGCCTCCCGGCCGTGACAGGCCTTGTACCGGCGGCCCGAACCGCAGGGGCAGTTCTCGCGGGCCCCCACCACGGGGACCTCGCCCGCGACGGCGGTGGTGGACTGACGCTGCGGCGCCTTCTTGGCGGCCTTCTTGCCCATGGTGCGGCTCTCCCGGGAACGGTGGTCCTTTGCTCCGGGCAGCCTACTGACGTTCCCCCGGCGCGCGGGCACGCGCCGGGCGGACGGGTGGGGAGCGCGCGTCGGTTCAGGCGCTGCGGGCGTCACCACCGGTGCGCCGGGCGTGCCGGGCCCGGGCGGGCAGCGCCGCCCAGACCGTCACCTCGCCGGGCGCGTCGCGCACGCCCCAGTCGCTGGCCAACTGGTCGACGATGTTCAGGCCGCGACCGCCGCGCGAGGTCAGCGAGGGGCCGGCGGGCAGCGGCCGGGTGGTCGCGCCGCCGTCGGTGACCTCCAGGGTGAGCACGCCGTCGGCGTGCAGCTGCCAGCGGACCAGCACGCCGCCGTCCGTTCCGCTCCCGTGCTCCTCGCGCTCCCGGCCGCCCGTGGCGGAATGCGCCCCGGAGGGGACGCCGACCAGCAGTTGGTCCACCACCTCGGCCCGGGCGCCGCGCCCCAGGGCCCGCAGCGGGCCGAGCGGACGGGCGTACCGACAGGCGTTGCTCAGCAGTTCGGAAAGGATCAGTACGGCATCATCAACGACCGGCTCCGGTATCTCCCGGTCGCCGAGATCTCGACGCAGTCGGCGCCGTGCGACCCCGACACTCGCCGGGCCGTGCGGCACTGCCATGGTCGATGAAGCCGGCACTTCACGCGCCACCATCAACGCCACCCCCGGACCTCCTTCAGCGTATGCCGAGGGAGAGATGCCCCTTGGTAATGCGTCGGAAACGACCGCCGGACGATCCCGCGAGGACATTTCAAGCGATTGCGACCGAGGGTGGACCTGAGGTCATTCCGTGCTCACCGTGCGTCGCCCCGGCGCATGAATTCCGGCAATAACGGGCCCGGAAGGTTTGACTGCCGACCAGAACGATCAGGTTGTGTCCGGGCTTTGCGGGTGGATTTGCGGGCGGCCCGCCGTCCGACGCCGGATCACCGGCCGAGCTGCGCCAGGACCTCGGCGGGCCGGTTGGTGATGATCGCGGACACCCCGAGCTCCAGGCACAGTTCCACGTCGGCCGGTTCGTCCACGGTCCACACGTGCACCTCGTGCCCCAGCTCGCGCAGCCGCGTCACCAGCTGCGGGCGGGCCCGCACCAGGTCGATGCCCGGTCCGGCGATCCGAGCCCCGCCCGGCAGCGGGGAGCCCGGGCGCAGCCGGCCGAGCAGCGGCAGGGTCCGTTCGAACAGGAACACCCGCCGGTACTCCGGCGCCGAGGCCGCCACCCGGTTCAGCCCCACCGAGGAGAAGCTCATGATCCGGGCCGAGGGGCGCTCGCCCTCCCGGCTCGCGCCGATCTTGAAGCGTTCGAGCTTCCGCAGCAGTTCGGCCTCCACCCGGCCGCGGTAGCGCACCGGGTGCTTGGTCTCGATCGCCAGGTCCACCGGGCGGCCGCAGTCCACCACCAGCTCCAGCAGCCGCTCCAGCCGCAGCACGCCGCGCAGCTCGGGGTCGGTGCTGGGGCGGCCGGTCTTCCAGGCGCCGAAGTCGTACGCCTCCAGCTCGGCCAGCGTCATCGCCGAGACGGTGCCCTGGCCGTTGGAGACCCGGCCGATCCGGCGGTCGTGCACGCAGACCAGCTCGCCGTCGGCGGTCAGCCGGACGTCGCACTCGACCGCGTCCGCGCCCTCGTCGAGCGCGCGCCGGTACGCCGCCAGGGTGTGCTCGGGCAGGGCGTGCGAGGAACCGCGGTGGGCGATCACCTGGACGGGCGGCGTGGTGCGCGCCGCCGTCGAGGACGGGTCTGTGCTGGTCACGGGCCCCACGATAGGCGGCGGAAGTGACGCGCAGGCGAAGACGGCCCCAATCTGCGGGGCCGTCTTCGGTGTCGGTCGGTCAGCTCGGCGCCGTCCTGCGGGTCAGCGGGGTGAGCGCCCAGGTGACCAGCGCGGGCACCAGGAAGGCGAACAGCGAGGCGGACGTCCACTCCTGCGGGGTGAAGTGCAGGGCGTCCTGGGCGGAGGTCCAGAAGTCCGTCCACCAGCCGGCCACCGCGGTCGGCGCGATGAACTGGTAGACCGCGAAGCCCAGCACCCAGGGCAGCAGCATCAGGCGGCGCGAGGGCGCGTCGGCGGAGAGGTTCCAGCCGTACCGGCCGGCGCCGAAGAAGTAGTCCACCGCCAGCACCGCCAGCAGCGGCACGAAGACCGAGCCGATCAGACCGAGGAAGTTGGTGTAGGTGTCGGTGAACTTGTCGATCTGCAGTGCCAGCACGGTGATCAGCAGGCCGATCCCGCCGGTCAGCACCCGGCGGTCCACCTTCGGCAGCAGGTTCTGCACCGACATCGCGGTCGAGTACACGTTGGCGAAGGACTGGTCCGTCTCGCGCAGCACCAGCACCAGCAGGAACAGCCAGCCGGCCCAGACGCCGAGGAAGGAGTCGAAGATCCTGTTCGGGTCGCCGTCGGACTGCAGCAGGGCCATCAGGCCGAGCACGTAGCACCAGACCTGGGCGATCGTGTAGCCGGAGAAGCTGCCCCAGAACGCCGAGCGTGCGGTGCGCGAGTGCCGGGTGTAGTCGGCGGCCAGCGGGACGAAGGAGATCGACACCGCGATCATCGCGTCGGTGGCGCCCAGGAAGCCGTGCCAGTTGCCGGCGCCCGGGTCGGGCACCCCCTGGCGGCCCAGCTGGACGGTGAAGTACACCATCGCGACGGCGACCGCACCGGCCACGAAGCGGCGCAGCACCGCGATCGAGCCCAGCGGCCAGATGGTCAGCGCGGTGGTCAGCGCGCCCGCCAGGAGCACGAACAGCCAGCGGTAGCCGTCGGTGTGGGCGACGGTCTGCGCGCCCGCCGCGATCGTCAGCAGCTCGAACACGCCCCAGCCGACGCACTGGACGATGTTCAGCACCGTCGGGACATACGACAGCCGGGTGCCGAACAGCCCGCGCAGGTTCGCCATCGCGGGCGCGCCGGTACGGGCCCCGATCAGCGCGGCCACGCCGAGCATCGCGGTGCCGACCACGGTGCCGGCCACGATCGCGGTCACCGCGGCGGCCAGCGACAGCTCGCTGCCCTTGGCGCCGAGCACGGTCGCGGCGGTGGAGAAGCCGATCAGGCTGACGCCCAGGTTCATCCAGAGCGCGAAGTGGTCCCGGAAGCGCAGCGTGCGCGGCGGCTCGGTGTCCAGCACGAGCGGCGCCTCGGCACGCTCCGGGCGCTCCAGGACGGCGGTCGCCGTGCCGGTGGGGCCCGCGTGACCGCTGTCACCGCCGTGAGCGGTCGGGGACGGTTCGGGGAAACCCTTGGACGCGGGCGCGTCCGAAGAAGAGGATGGCGAAGCAGGCGACATGGCCGATACTCCCTACGCCGGCATTACCCGGACAGGTTCCGGCGGTCTGCGCCCCCTCGACGGTCCGCCCACGATCCCGTGGCGTACGGTCGACCAGCGCACTCTCAGCCTGGATGGTCCAAGCTCCCGCGTGTCAGTTGTGAGCGACAGGCTAACCGGCCCGGGGGTGAACGCCAAGGCCACGGGGTGTGCGGCCCGCATCGCGGGACGCCCGGCGGAGGTGGGGGAGCCTCCGGTCGTCGGCCTGGTCTTCGGTTCGGCCGTCGACTTGCTCGTCGGCTCGGTCATCGCTCGGTCGTCGGCGTAGGACAGCCTGGTCGGCGGCCCGGCTGTCGGCTGCGGCTAAGGATTCTTATGAGTTATTCAGAGGGGTCCTTACGGCAAACGAATCGGCAGTACGAAAAACTATGGTCCTTGGTTCTGTCAGCTATGGAGGTCGTTCGTGAGCACCGAGCGCGAGGTTGGGCCCACCGGGCCGCAGGGGGAGCAGCCCTCGGGCGGCCAGGCGGCGGCTGTTCCCGCTTCCGACGGCCACGCCTCGGGCGGGCACCAGCCGACACTGGCCTTCGGCCGGGTCCCCGAGCCCGGGGCCGCTCCGGCCGCCGAGGCCGCACCGGCTGAGGCCGCGCCGACGGAGGGCGTTGCGGCCGATGGTGTTCCGGCCGAGGGCGGGTACCAGCCCACCGTGGCCTTCACCAAGGTCCCCGCGCCGGAGGCGCCCCCGCAGACCCCGGCCGCGCCGGTCGTCGACGCACCGGCCGCCCCGGTCGACGCCGCCACCGGCTACATCGACGCGCCGCCGCCGGTCCTGCCGCCCGCCCCGCCGGTCCCGGCCGCGCCGGCGGCACCCGCCGCACCCGTCGCACCCGTCGCACCCGTCGCCGAGAGCCCGGCCCTGCCGCCGGGTGCCAACCCGTACGCCACCCCGGCCCACGGCGTCCCCGCCGCCGGCCCGCACGACCCGTACGGCACCCCGGCCGCCCCCGGCGCGCCCGCCGCGCACCCCGCGCCCGGCCACCACCCGTTCGGCGCCGGCCAGCCGCTCGGCGGCTGGGGTGCCTCCCACGACGCCGGCGGCGGCGCGGGCTACCCGGGTGGCCCGGCCGGACCGCTCGGCTACCCGGCCGACTACCCCGGCGGCCCCGGCGGCCCGCGCAAGAAGCGCGGCGGCCTGGTCGCCCTGATCGCCGCCGTCGCGCTGATCGCCGGCGTGGCCGGCGGTGCGCTCGGCGTGACCGTCGCGGACCGCAACGACAGCACCAGCAGCGCCGACGACCACCGCAGCACCACCGTCCAGGCCAGCAACACCCAGAAGAACGAGCCCGCTCCCGGCTCGATCGCCGGCATCGCGCAGAAGGCGCTGCCCAGCGTCGTCACCATCAAGGCGCAGGGCAACGGCGAGTCGGGCACCGGCACCGGCTTCGTCTTCGACACCGAGGGCCACATCCTCACCAACAACCACGTGGTCGCGCCGACCCTCAACGGCGGCAAACTGACCGTCAAGTTCGCCGACGGCACGTCCTACAACGCGTCCGTGCTGGGCCACGCCGAGGGCTACGACGTCGCCGTGGTCAAGATCGAAAACCCGCCGAAGAGCAAGCTGGCCCCGCTTCCGCTGGCCGACTCCGACAAGGTCAACGTCGGTGACGCCACCGTCGCGATCGGTGCGCCGTACGGCCTGGAGTCCACCGTCACCAGCGGCATCGTCAGCGCCAAGGACCGCCCGGTCGCCTCCGGCGACGAGACCGGCGGCCAGTCCTCCTACATGAACGCCCTGCAGACCGACGCCTCGATCAACCCCGGCAACTCCGGCGGCCCGCTGCTCGACTCCAGCGGCTCGGTGATCGGCATCAACTCGGCGATCCAGTCCAACGCCTCCGCCAACGGCCGGGCCGGCAGCATCGGCCTCGGCTTCGCCATCCCGATCAACCAGGCCAAGTGGGTCGCCGACACCCTGATCAAGACCGGCAAGCCGGTCTACGCCAAGCTCGACGTGCTGCGCAACGACGACTACAAGGGCGACGGCGCGCAGATCCAGACCCGCGACATCCAGGGCCAGCCGGCCGTCACCCCCGGCGGCGCCGCCGACAAGGCCGGTCTCAAGCCGGGCGACGTCATCACCAAGCTCGGCGGAGTGCCGATCGACAACGGCCCCGCCCTGGTCAGCCGGATCTGGACGCACAAGCCCGGCGAGACCGTCGACGTCGAGTACACCCGCAACGGCCAGCAGTTCAACACCAAGGTCACCCTCGGCCAGCGGGACGGCGACAGCTGACCCCCACCCGCACGAAACGGTGTGCACCGAACCCCGCCGGACCCGTTAGGCTGACCTCCGCCTGGAGAGCTGCCCGAGCGGCCTAAGGGAACAGTCTTGAAAACTGTCGTGCGGTGACCCCGTACCGTGGGTTCGAATCCCACGCTCTCCGCTGGTTGGAGAACCACCTGCTCAGGGCGGGTGCCGAGATCACTCGGCACCCGCCTTCCGCGTTTTCGGCGGGCGGGGGTTGACCCTGACACGGTGGCAGGGGGTGGAGTGGGGGCACCATGTTGAACATCGGAGACTTCGCCAGCCACGGCCGGGTGTCGGTGCGGATGCTGCGCCACTACGACGCGATCGGGCTGCTGCGGCCCGCCAGGGTGGACCGGGTCAGCGGGTACCGGTCCTACGAGGCGTCCCAACTCGCCCGGCTCAACCGGGTGATCGCGCTCAAGGAGCTCGGCTTCACGCTGCAGCAGGTGCGGGCCGTCCTGGACGAGCAGGTGGACGCGGCCGAACTGCGCGGGATGCTGCGGCTGCGCCGGGCCCAACTCGCCGAGGCGATCGCCGCGGACGAGCAGCGGCTGACCCGGGTGGAGGCGAGGCTCCGGACGATCGAGAGCGAGGGGACCATGTCCGCACACGACGTCGTACTGAAGCGGGTGCCGTCCGTCCGGGTGGCCGAACTGACCGCGGTGGCCGCGAGTTACCAGCCGGAGGACATCGGGCCGGTGATCGGCCCGCTGTTCGCGGAGCTGTGCCGGCGGCTGGCCGAGGCCGGGATCGCCGAGGCGGGCCCGTCCGTCGCCCGGTACGAGGACGTGCCGGAGGGCGAGGGCACGGTGCTGATCCGGGTGGCCGTCCCGGTCGGGCCGGCGGTGGAGCCGGGCCGGTACGGCTTCGCGGTGCTCGACCTGCCGCCGATCGAGGAGGCGGCGACGGTCGTGCACCGCGGCTCGATGGACGAGGCGATGGGGAGCTTCCAGGAGCTGGCCCGCTTCATCGACGCGAACGGCTACCGCTCGGCCGGCTACGCCCGGGAGCTCTACCTGGAGTGCCCGGACGACCCGGCGCGGTGGGTCACGGAGTTCCAGGAGCCGGTGGTCCGCCGGTAGGCCCGGTCCGGCCGGGGCCCACGCCCGCAGATCCGCCGGGGGCCCACTTGCCCGGCCTCCGGCGGGCGGGCAGAGTGCGGTGGAGGCGGCTGGCGGCGAGTGGAGGCGGCGATGGGTGACCTGACGGACCGACTGGCGCAGGGCCTTCCGGCCGGGGCGGTGGTGGTGGATCCGGACGTGACCGCCGCCTACCGCCACGACATGGCCGGCTTCTGCGCCGCCGGTGCGCCCGCCGTGGTGGTGTTCCCGGAGACGGTCGAGCAGGTGCAGCACGTGCTGCGCATCGCCACCGCGCTGCGGGTGCCGGTGGTGCCGCAGGGGGCGCGGACCGGGCTGTCGGGTGCGGCGAACGCCGTGGACGGCTGCATCGTGCTGTCGATGGTGAAGTTGAACCGGATCCTGGAGCTCGACCCGGTGAACCGGATCGCGGTGGTCGAGCCCGGCGTGGTGAACGCCGAACTTTCGCGAGCAGCCGGTGAGTTGGGCCTTTCGTACCCGCCGGACCCGTCCAGCTGGGAGTCCTGCACGATCGGCGGCAACATCGGCACCGGCGCGGGCGGGCTCTGCTGCGTGAAGTACGGCGTCACCAGCGAGTACGTGCTCGGCCTGGACGTGGTGCTGGCGGACGGGCGGCTGCTGTCCACCGGGCGTCGGACGGCCAAGGGCGTGGCCGGGTACGACCTGACCCGGCTGCTGGTCGGCTCGGAGGGCACGCTGGGCGTGGTGGTCCGGGCGGTGCTCGCGCTGCGGCCCGCGCCGGCGCCGCAGCTGGCGCTGGCGGCGGAGTTCCCGAGCGCGGACGCGGCGGGCGCGGCCGTCTGCGAGGTGATGGCGTGCGGCCTGACCCCGTCGCTGATGGAGCTGATGGACGCGGTCAGCGTGCGGGCGGTCAACGACCTGGGGCGGATGGGGCTGCCGGAGACGACCCGGGCGCTGCTGCTGGTGGCCTTCGACGGGCCGGACCGGGAGGCCGGGCTGGCGCGGGTGGCGGAGCTCTGCCGGGCGGCCGGGGCGACCGAGGTGGTGCCGGCCGAGGACGAGGCGGAGTCGCAGCTGCTGCTGGAGGCCCGGCGACTGGCACTGCCCGCGCTGGACCGGTTGGGCACCACGATGATCGACGACGTGGCGGTGCCGCGCTCCCGGCTGGCCGAGATGCTGAACGGCGTGGCGCTGATCGCCGAGCGGCACGCGCTGACCATCGGGGTGGTCAGCCACGCCGGGGACGGCAACACCCACCCGATCGTGATCTTCGACGGCTCGGACGAGGAGCAGGCGGCGCGGGCGCAGCGCTCCTTCGACGAGATCATGGCGCTGGGGCTGGAGCTGGGCGGCACGATCACCGGGGAGCACGGGGTGGGGCTGCTCAAGCGGGACTGGCTGGCGCGCGAGCTGGGGCCGGTCGCGCTGGACCTCCAGCGACAGCTGAAGGCGGTCTTCGATCCGCTGGGAATCATGAACCCGGGCAAGATGGTGTGATGTTATTTCTCCCATATTCCAGTACGACTTTCCGATGGTCTGGGAATGGCTGGGAAAGTCGACATGGGAGGGTGGTCGAACTTTTCGGGGGCGCGTTTCCTGATTTCCCTGCGCCGGGGTGGTGCGCCTGGTGGTTCGTGTGACGGCGGAGCGCCCTGCCTGAAGGGCCTTCCAGGAGGCCATCGCCCGGGCAAAGTGCCAGCTCAGTAGGGGCGTGTCGGCGCACTGTCCGATTTTCGGTCCGTTATGCGCAGCCCGGGTGGATATCACGCTAACGGGCGAAAACTGCTTCGCCGACTAGTGCTTTGTCGATTTGTTGCGGAAGTCTGTCTCTCGGCGTCGCAGCCCGCAGGTGTTCGTCTGGCCGGCGAACTCCCGCACCCCCTGCTCGACAATTGCACGATTTACAGCTTCTTGGAGGCTCTCATGGCTCGCATCCACACCCGCCGGGTGGCCGGACTCCTGCTCGCCGCCCCGCTCGCGGCCGGCCTGCTGCTGGCCGGTGCCGGTGCTGCGGCCGCCGACAACGGTGCGGGCGCCGGTGCCGGCTCCAACGCCGGCGTGGTGTCCAACGTCGGCACGGGCAACGTGTTCGGCGGGGTCGACGGCAACTACATCTCCACCCAGCAGACCGCCACCGGGACGGGCGCCTCGAACCAGAACAACACCCTCGCGGTGAAGGACAACGCGGGCACCATCCTGGCCGGGCAGTCCAACAAGAACATCAACGTCGTGTTCGCCCCGATCTTCCACTGATCCGATCGGGCACCACCGACGGCGGGGGCGCCGGAGGTGGGCGGCCGCGGGTGAGCTGAGCACTCGCGGAGGGGCTCGAACCAGTCTCCGGGCGGAATTCCCGCCCGGGCGCGGATCAGAACAGCGCATGACCGGCCAGCGGAAAGGGTCACCGTGAAGCCGGCCTCGTGGGCGGTGCCGCCATCGGCACCGCCCACGAGTGCGTCCGGAGCCGGGAGCGAACCGCCCGGGCCCGCTCGTCGCCGGCTGCCCGTCGCCGCCGACACCGCCCGGGACCGCCCGTCGAGGCCGGCCCGGACGGCCCGGACGCGTCCAGCGAGGGCCCGCGCCCGGAGCCGTCGGTGTTCGGCGGTACGGTTGCGCTCCGACAGCGCACCACGTGCCCGGGCCCGGGAAGGACGGCCCGGCCGGGGCGGCGACCGCGGCAACCGGAGGAGAGGGCGCGCGATGGCGGCGGAGGAGGAGGGCCTGACCGGCCCGGGCGAGGCCTGGCCTGCACCGGAGCCGGTTCCGCGATCCGGGCCGGACGCCCGCCGGGAGCCGGCGGAGCACCGGCCCGAGCCGAAGTCCGTGCCCGAGCTGCTGCTCGGCCGCCCGCCGATGGCCCGCCCGCTGCCGACCTTCGACGCCGAGGCCGCGCCCGCCGAGCCCGGCCCGCTGTTCGTGGACTGGCTCGCCACCGCGCTGGCCGCCGGCGTGCCGGACCCGCAGGTGGTCACCCTCTCCACGGTCGACGCGGACGGCCTGCCGGACGCCCGGGTGCTGGTGCTGCGCGACGTCGACGCGGCCGGCACCGGCTGGGTCTTCTCCGCCGCCGCCGACAGCCCCAAGGGCCGCCAGCTGGCCGACCACCCGGCCGCCGCGCTGACCGTCTACTGGCCCCAGCTGGGCCGCCAGGTACGGGTCCGCGGCACCGTCGAGCGGGCCGCCGACCTGGTCGCCGCCGCCGAGTTCGCCACCCGCTCCCCGGACGCCCGGGTCGGCGCGCTGGTCGGGCGGCAGAGCGAGCCGATGGCCTCGCTCGCCGAGTACGACGAGGCCGTCGCCGTCGCCCGCCGCCGCCTGGAGGCCACCCCGGACGCCGTCGCGGCCGGGCACGCGGTCTACACCCTGTGGGCGCACGAGGTGGAGTACTGGCAGGGCGACGCGCAGCGCCGGCACGTCCGGCTGCGCTACACCCGCACCGGACCGGTCCGGACCCCGGAGTGGTCGCGCACCCTGCTGTGGCCGTGACGACCTGACGGTCCAAGGGCCCGGCCCTCGGACCGACCGTGCTGCCCTACCGCCGCCCGGTCAGCGTGGCTCCCACGCTGGCCGCCACCACACAGCCGATCCCGGCCAGCTGCGGCACGCCCAGCAGCTGGCCGAGCACCACCAGGCCGACCAGCGCGCTGACTGCCGGCTCCAGACTGACCAGCACGCTGAACACCCGCTGCGGCATCCGCCGCAGCGCGGTCATCTCCAGCGCGTACGGGATCACCGGCAGCAGCAGCGACACCCCGGCCACCGCGGCCAGCAGCCCCAGCGGCGAGGCGCCGGGCGCGGTCAGCCCGTCCCAGGCCTGGCCGAGTCCGAACGGCGCCAGGGCGAGCGCGCCGACCGTCATCGACACCGCCAGGCCCTGGAAGCCCTGGAAGGCGGCGCCGACCTTGTCGGTGAACAGGATGTACGCGGCGTAGCAGGCGGCCGCCCCGAAGGCGTAGAGCAGTCCGACCGGGTCGAGCCCGCCCCCGTCGCCGCCCTCGCCGAGCAGGGTCAGCAGGACGACGCCGCCGGCGGCGAGCAGCGCCCAGAGCAGGTGGCTGGCACGCCGGGCGAAGACCAGGGCGACCGCGAGCGGGCCGAGGAACTCGATGGTCGCGGCGGTGCCCATCGGCAGCCGGTCGATCGCCCCGGCGAACAGGAAGGTCATCCCGGCCGAGGCCACGCCCAGCAGGGCCGCCGCGGCGAGGTCGCGCGGGCGCTTGTCGCGCAGCCGGGGCCGGGTGACGGCGAGCAGGATGACCGCCGCGAAGCCCAGCCGCAGGAAGGTGGTGCCGCTGACCCCGAGCGGGCCGAACAGCGGCTTGGACAGGGCGATCCCGGTCTGCACCAGGAACATCGCGGTCAGACAGAGAAGCGGCGCCGGGATCCTCTCCGGGCGCCGCAGGACCTTCGGGAGTCGGCCGGTGGGCCGGCCGGGGGGCGCGTCGGGCGGTGCCGTGGAGCCGGGTGCCCCGCCTCGTCGCCAGCTGCCCCGCTCGCCGGCGGGCTCGCCCTGGGGGGCGGGCGGCATGGCAAGCGCCTCGGCGACGGCGGCAGCCGGCATCGGGGCGGTGGTTTCGCTGGGATGGGAGGTGGGCATATGGGCGAGTTTGCCGTAAGGAGTGATGAACGGGCAAGCTCGTTACAACTATCGGGACGGATGTGGACGGGTGCGGCCGAAAGGGTGGGCTCTCCCGGTGCGCCCGGCGTGGTTGCCGCATTCGTCCGATGGTCCGTCAGTAGCAAGGGCGGGTGCGCTATCTCCGCCCCGTGGCCCTGCTCGCCGCCTCCCTCGTGCTCCTGCTGGCCACCGACGGGACGGGCGTGAGCGCCGGGGCCGCCGCCCTCCCACGCATCCGGGCCCTCACCCTGCCCGACCGGTTCGGCCCGCCCAGGATCCACGACGACTTCACCGGCCCCGCCTTCGACGTCTGCACCGCGCCGCCCCTCGACACCCTGCGGGCCTGGCACGGGGTCTCCCCGTACGGCGCGCTCGGCATCTACGTCAGCGGCGCCCAGCGCGGCTGCGGCCAGCCCCGGCTCACCGCCGAGTGGGTGCGCCAGGCCCGCGCACTGGGCTGGCGCTTCCTGCCGGCCCACGTCGGGCTCCAGGCGCCGTGCAGCGAACTCGGCAACAAGCCGCGCCGGATCGACCCCGCCCACGCGGTCGAGCAGGGCCGGGACGAGGCCACCGAAGCCGTCCACGCGATGGGCTCGCTCGGATTCGGCAAGGGCGGCCCGGTCTACCTCGACATCGAGGCCTACCCGATGCGCGACCCCGCCTGCGGCCAGGCGGTGGTCGACTTCGCCGTCGGCTGGACCCAGGCCCTGCACGCCGCCGGCTACCGCTCCGGCTTCTACTCCAGCCTCGACTCCGGCATCGCCGACCTGGCCGCCGCCGCCCGGGCCGGCAGCTTTCCGCTGCCCGACGCCCTCTGGTACGCCCGCTGGGACGACCGGGCCGACACCGCCGACTCCGGCGCCCTAGGCTCCGACCTCTGGGGCTACCACCAGCGCGTCCACCAGTACCGCGGCAACGTCGAGGAGACCTACGGCGGCGCCGCCCTCACGATCGACCGCAACCACGTCGACGGCCCGACCGCGGGCTGACGCGTCGCCGATCCGTGATGCGGGCAACGGGGCCGGGATACTGACAGCGGGCGGGGCGGGGCGGCACAATCGGGCACGTCCGCGCGCATTACCGCCCGGTAGGTGCCGCGGGCGCAGCCGCCAGTGCCGCCAGGTCAAGGAGGACCCGTGTTCAGCACGATGCAGGACGTCCCGCTCACCGTCGCCCGGATTCTTGAGCACGGGTCCACCATCCACGGCCGGTCCACCGTCACCACCTGGGACGGCACCGGGCCGGTCGTGCGGACGTACGCCGAGGTGGGGGCGCGGGCCGCGCAGCTCGCCCACGCGCTCCGCGACGAACTGGGGGTGACC
The DNA here is from genome assembly GCF_040685715.1 of Kitasatospora sp. NPDC088264. NCBI lineage: Bacteria > Bacillati > Actinomycetota > Actinomycetes > Kitasatosporales > Streptomycetaceae > Kitasatospora > Kitasatospora sp. NPDC088264. The sequence continues at coordinate 133,413 of NZ_JBFBIR010000002.1, read as the reverse complement.
GGGGACGACCGGGTCGCGACCCTGATGTGGAATAACTCGGTCCACCTGGAGGCCTACCTCGCCGTCCCCGCGATGGGGTCCGTGCTGCACACGCTCAACCTGCGGCTGCCCGCCCACCAGCTCTCGTTCATCGTCAACCACGCCGCCGACCACGCGGTGATCGTGGACGGCAGCGTGCTCCCGCTGCTCGCCGCCGTCCTGCCGGACCTCGCCCCGACGCTCCGGCACATCGTGGTGAACGGCCCCGGCGACCGCTCGCTGCTGGCCGGCTTCCCGGGCACCGTGCACGACTACGAGGAGCTGATCGCGGGCCGGCCCACCGCCTACCCGTGGCGCGGCGACCTCGACGAGCGCGAGGCCGCCGTGCTCTGCTACACCTCCGGCACCACCGGGGACCCGAAGGGCGTGCTCTACAGCCACCGCTCGGTGTACCTGCACTGCCTCCAGGTCAACACCGGCGACAACTTCGCCTTCACCCCGCGCGACACCGCGCTGCCGGTGGTCCCGATGTTCCACGTGAACGCCTGGGGCATCCCGCACGCCGCCTTCATGTCCGGCGCCAACCTGCTCATGCCGGATCGTTTCCTCCAGCCCAAGCCGATGGCCGAGATGATCGCCGCCGTCCGGCCCACCGTCGGCGCCGCCGTCCCGACCATCTGGAGCGGCCTGCTGGACGAGCTCGACGCGGGCGACTACGACACCTCCAGCCTGCGCATGGTGGTCATCGGCGGCAGCGCCTGCCCGCCCTCGCTGATGAAGGGCTTCGAGGAGCGCCACGACATCCGCGTGCTGCACGCCTGGGGCATGACCGAGACCTCGCCGCTCGGCTCCTTCGCCCAGCCGCCCGGCGGCCTCACCCCGGAGGAGGAGTGGCCCTACCGGGTCACCCAGGGCATCTTCCCGGCCTCCGTCGAGGCCCGGCTGGTCGGCCCGTCCGGTGAGCGGATGCCGCACGACGGCGTCGCGGCGGGCGAGCTGGAGGTGCGCGGCCCGTGGATCGCCGGGGCCTACTACGGCGGTGCCGGGCAGGACCCGCTCCGGCCGGACGACAAGTTCTCCGAGGACGGCTGGCTGCGCACCGGCGACGTCGGCACCATCACCGCCGACGGCTACCTGACCCTCACCGACCGGGCCAAGGACGTGATCAAGTCCGGCGGCGAGTGGATCTCCTCGGTCGAACTGGAGAACCAGTTGATGGCCCACCCCGAGGTGGCCGAGGCCGCCGTGGTCGCCGTCCCGGACGAGAAGTGGGGCGAGCGCCCGCTGGCCACGGTCGTGCTGCGCCCGGGTGCCACGGCCGGGCTGAGCGAGCTGCGGGCCTTCCTGGCCGGACGGATCGCCTCCTGGCAGCTGCCGGAGCGCTGGTCGATCGTCGAGTCGGTGCCGAAGACCTCGGTCGGCAAGTTCGACAAGAAGGTGATCCGCGCCAGCTACGCGGCGGACGAGCTGGACGTGACGGTGCTCGGCAAGGAGTAGCCGTCCGCCCGACCGCCGAGGGCCGGCCACCCCCCGTTCCAGCGGGGTGGCCGGCCCTCGGCGCGTGCCGTGCGGATCTCGCCGGGCCCTCGGCGTCAGAGCGCGGTCAGCCCGCCGCGGCGACGCCCGCCTCGCCCATCGCGCCGATCCGCCCGAGCAGGTCGACGATCCGGGACTGGACGTCGGCGCTGGTCGAGCGCTCGGCGAGGAACAGCACGGTCTCGCCGGTGCGCAGCCGGGGCAGTTCGCGCGGGTCGAGGTCCACCGAGGTGTAGACCACCAGCGGGGTGCGGTGCAGCCGGTCGTTGGCGCGCAGCCAGTCCAGCAGGCCGACCCGGCGGCGGCGGATCTGGAGCAGGTCCATCACCACCAGGTTGGGCTGCACGCTGCTGGCCCGGGCGACGGCGTCGTTCTCGTCCACCGCGTGCTCGACGTGCATGCCGCGCCGCTCCAGGCTGCTGATCATGGCGGCGGCGATGTCCGGGTCCCCCTCGACCAGCAGGACGCGCGGGGCGTGGTGCTCGCCGTCGCGCGGCGCGAGGGCGCGCAGCAGCACGGCCGGGTCGGCGCCGTACGCGGCGTCCCGGGTGGCCTGGCCGAGACCGGCGGTGACCAGCACCGGGACGCGGCTGTTGAGCGCGGCGGTGCGCAGCGACTGCAGCGCGGTGCGGGTGATCGGGCTGGTCAGCGGGTCGACGAAGAGCGCCGCGGGGAAGCCGGCGACCTGGGCGTCCACCTCCTCGCGGGAGCGGACGATCACCGGGCGGTAGCCGCGTTCCTGGAGGGCCTGCCGGGTGGCCGGATCGGGCTCGGGCCAGACCAGCAGCCGACGGGCGCTGCCGCCCTCGCCGGTCGAGCCGTTCGGGCCGGCCATGGCCGGCGGCTGCTCCTCGGTCCGGTCGCCGGCGGCGGCGGGCAGTTCGGCCATCGGGCGCGGGGCGGTCCTGGCCTCGGCCGGGACGGGCGGCTGCGGCCCGGCGGCGGGGGTCGGCGAACCGCCGAGCGGGCGCGGCGGCGCGAGTTCGGCGAGGCCGGTGCCAACCGGGCGCGGGCCGGACGGGTCCTCGGCGGCGGGCAGCGCCGGGCGGGCGGCCGGCAGCGCGGCGGGGCCGCCGGGCGCGGGCCGGTCCTCCTGCGGGGCCTGGTCGGACGGCGCGGCCGGGGCCTCCTGGCCGGGGCCGGGCGGCACGGCCAGCCGGCGACGGCGGCCGGTCGGTGGGGCGGCGGGCTCGGGCTGCGCGGGTGCCGGGCCGGTCGGCAGGGCGTGCTCCAGGCCGGGGTACACCGGGGTGTCGGTGGCGCCGGGGAGGGCGAAGCCGCCGGAGGAGTCCTCGGTGGAGGGCAGGGCGCGGCGCCGGCGGGGCTTGGCCTCGGCGCCGTCGGCGGCCGGGGCGCCTTCCGCGGCGGGCGTGCCGCCCGCCGGGGTGCCGTCGGCGGGGGCGGCACCGGTGCCGGGGCCGAGCGCGAGCGGTTCGCGCCCGCCGGTCCGGTGCTGCTGCGGGCGCTCGCCCTCGACGGGGACGGCGTAGGCGGGGCCGGAGCGGCCGTCGTCCTTGCCCCAGGGGTCGCGCTGCGCGCCGTCCGGACCGGCCAGGCCCTGGCGGCCGTACGCGGGGTCGTTGCCGGTGCCGTTCCACTGTTCGGGGACGGCCCGTTCGATCCGGGCGGGGGCGTTCGGCCACTGGTCGGCGGGGGCGCTGGGGGCGGTCCGGGTCGGCGGCGCCGGTTCCTCGGCGGCGGGGCGGCCTCGGCGGCCGCGCCGCTCGGCGGCGGGTTCCTCGGCGGGCTGCTCCGCCTCCGCGGCCGCGGCCGGGGTCTCGCGGTCGGCCTGCTCGCCGCCGTCGGCGACCGGCTCGGGGGCTTCGTCGCTGCTGGGCAGCTGCGGGATGCCCGGCAGGTCGGGCAGGACGGCGCTGTCGCCTTCCTTGGGCCGGTCGGAGCGGCCCTCGGCGGCCGCGCGCTCGGCGGCGGCCTTCGCGGCGGCCGGGTCCAACGGCAGCTCGACGACGTACGTGGTGCCGGCCTTGCCGGGCAGCTCGTGCGGCTGGAGCACGCCACCGTGGCGCTCGACCACCGCGCGGGCTATCGGCAGGTGGACGGGGCTGCCGCCGAGGCCGGGCCCGCGGATCTCGACCCGGGCGACCTCGCCGCGCTGGGCGGCGGCCAGGACGACGGTCGGCGGCTCGCCGCCGGAGGGCAGCGCGGCGGGCGCGCCGGGGGCGGCCAGGCCGGGGGAGGGGGCGGTCGGGGCGTCCAGGGCGAGGCCGATGCCGCTGACGTCGGCGACCAGGTGGGCCAGCGCCTGGGCGAGCCGGCGCTCGTCGGCGATCACCTCGACGGCGGCGGCGTGCACCGAGAACCGCACCCGGCCCGGGCCGACCAGCTCGCCGGCCGCCTCGACGGCCCGTCGGACCACCTTGTCCAGGGCGACCGGCACCCGCCGCTCGGTCGGCTTGCGGCGGTCCTTGCCGTCCTTGCCGTCCTTCGCGTCCGGGCCGTCCGCCGGGGCGGTCTCGCCGGTTTCGCCGGCCTCGGAGCGCTGGTGCGCGAGCACGCCGTCGATCAGCCGGCTGAACCGGCGGCACTCGTCGGCGAGCCGACGCAGCGTCCAGTTGGCCTCCGGCCACAGCTGCCCGGCCGGGTCGGCGGCGAGCGCGTCCAGCCGCTGGTTCAGCGCGGTCAGCGCGCCGCCGAGTTCGCTCTCCAGGACGGCGGTGAGGTGTTCGTTGCGGGCGACCAGGGCGAGTTCGCGGCTGCGGTCGGTGAAGGTCATCACCGCGCCGACCAGTTGGTCGCCGTCCCGCACCGGCGCGGTGGTGAGGTCGACGGTGACCGGGCGGCCGTCCTTGCGCCACAGCACGGTGCCGCGCACCCGGTGCTTGCGTCCGGAGGTCAGGGTGTCCAGCAGCGCGGACTCCTCCAGCGCCAGCGGTGTGCCGTCGGCCCGGGAGTGCTGGATCAGCGGGTGCAGTTCGCGCCCGCCCAGCTCGCTCGCCCGGTACTCCAGGATGTGCGCGGCGGCAGGGTTGACCAGCACGCAGCGGCCTTCGAGGTCGACGCCGAGCACGCCCTCGGCGGCGGCGCGCAGGATCATCTCGGTCTGCTTGTGCTGGCGGCGCAGCTCGGCCTCGACGCCGAGCCGGCTGGAGAGGTCGCGGACCAGCAGCAGGAGCAGGTCGCTCGCGGAGGACGGGCGGGAGCGCTCGCGGTACGAGTCGTACGAGGTGAGTCCGTAGCCGCGGCCCTCGCCGGTGCCGTCGTCGGGGAAGTCGTTGCCGGAGACCTCGACCGGGAAGCTGGTGCCGTCGGTGCGCCGGGCGGTCATCCGGACCGGGCGGTCGGGTTCGTCGCCGTCGCGGGCGGCCGGGCGCATCGAGCCGGGGATCCGGCTGGGGTCGAACTCGGGCAGGAGGTCCAGCACGCCCATGCCGACCAGCGAGGTGCCGGGCGTCTGGAGCGCCTGGACGGCTGCGCTGTTGGCGTCCACGACGGTGCCGTTGCTGTTCACCAGCAACAACGCGTCGGGCAGGGCGTCGAGTATGGCGGCGAGGCGAGCAGCGCCTCGGATCGGCCTGCTGCTCACGTCGACAGGTCTCCTCGGCTCAGGGCAGCTCCTCCGGAGACGGCAGTATCTCATTCTTCTTTGCGGCGGGGTCGACCCGCCTAGTAACGTGGGCGGTGGTTGGTGCCGAGCCCCACGGTTGTGGCATCATCTCAGGCACACGGAACGGGTCCGCTCACGCGGACGTGGTCCCTGTGGAGGAGGCTTCGCCTAGTCCGGTCTATGGCGCCGCACTGCTAATGCGGTTTCGGGGTTATTCCTGATCGAGGGTTCAAATCCCTCAGCCTCCGCAGCCGGAAAGCCCCGTCGACGATCTTGTCGGCGGGGCTTTCCCCGTCCCCGGGGAGGTTCCGGACCCACCCCGCCGCCCACCTCCCCGACCTGCCCCGCGGGCCGGGGCCGTCGGGGGCCCGGGCGGCCTCCAAGGGGTCGGCCCGGAGGGAGGGAGCAATCGATTTCGTCCCGCGTCGCAGGTCATGTAATGTTGTCCCCGCAACGCCCCGCTGGCACCGTTCATCAGGGCGAGCGCTCATAGCTCAACGGATAGAGCACTTGACTACGGATCAAGAGGTTGCAGGTTCGAATCCTGCTGAGCGCACCAATCTCCGCAAGATCGGGTTCGCCCGTTCCTTGCGCTCATAGCTCAACGGATAGAGCACTTGACTACGGATCAAGAGGTTGCAGGTTCGAATCCTGCTGAGCGCACCAGCGAGAAGCCCCCGGCCACCGGCCGGGGGCTTCTCCCGTTTCCGGGCCCGGACAGGGCGCCGGGTGCCTGGTCCGTTCTGGATTGCGGGCCTAATGGATGAAATGCATCTGTTTCGGGTATATCCCGTCCTGTCGCTCGGATGACCGCCAAACGGGTGGGACCCGGCTATAAGCCCAGGTGTCGCAGTATGACCGGCTCAGGATCGTGATTCCTTTTTGTCAGATCTTGTGCCCAGGCTGCCCGGCACCCCGGCAGCCGACCGCGAAGGAGAGCCGGATGGGCCGACAGTTTCCCCGCACGGCCGTCGCCCTGACCGTCCTCGTGGCCGGGCTGCTGACCGGCTGGAACGCCCCACGCTCGGTGGCCCAGCAGTCCCCTGACGCCTGGTCGGGGGAGCACCGGGCGGTCCTGCCCTCCGGCCTCTCCGTCCAGCTCGAATTCACCGCCACCCCGGGTACCGAGGTGGCCGCCGCGGCCGGCGAACTGGCCGACCGCCCCGGCGGGGGGCGTGCGGCCGGGCCGTACACGGACGGAATGCACCCCGGGAACCCCGCGCAGACCTTCAGCGTCACCGAGAACCGCCCGCAGACGGACGGATCCTGGCGCACCGTCGGAACGCTCCGGCTCGCCTTCTCCCGACCGGTCCGCAATCCCCGGCTGCACCTCAGCGGATTGGTCGCGCTCGCCACCGGGAAGTCGGGCACCACCAGCACCGCGGCCCGGCTGACCCTCACCGGCGGCTCACCCGCCGCCCCCACCCTGGTCAACCGCACCGACTGGCCCGGCTGGACGGTCGACGCCAACGCCCTCGCGCCCGTCGGAGCCGACGGCAGCTCCGACGGCGCGGCCGGCTCCGCCTCCGAGGGCACCCTGGAACTCGTCGGCACCCTGCGCACCGCGGTCTTCCGGATCGAGCAGCGCTCCACCGCCCGGGCCGGCAGCACCACCGCCCCGCCCGTCCTGCGCCAGGCCTACACCGTCACCGTCGACGAGGACCTCGGCACCGCCCCGCAGAACTACGGCAACGCCTCGCACGTGCTCTCCGACCTGTTCCTCGGCGCGGACGCCGCCAACGCTGCGCACCGCACCCGCCCCCGGTCCGCCGACGACCGGGGCACGGCCGGGCCGACCGGTGAGCCGCTGGTCCAGCTCGACCACGGAGCCGGCCGGCGCAGCGTCTTCGCCAGCCCGCCGCCCCCCAAGCTCCAGCCCGGCCGCGGCGAGTACCAGGGCGCCGACCCGTCGATCGGCTTCCCCACCGAGGCCGCGATCGGCCGCTACTACCGGCTCACCGTCCCGGTGGCGGTCGGCGACCAGCCCGCGACCCTGGCCGGCTGGATCGACTTCGACCACAGCGGGCGCTTCGACCCCGCCGAGCGGGTGCAGACCGAGATCCCGGCCGGCGCCGACACCGCGACCCTGGAATGGACCGTCCCGACCGGCGCCGGCTCCGGCGACACCTGGGCCCGGCTGCGGATCGCCCGCGACGCCAGCCAACTCGTCCCCTCCGGCGGCTTCGCCGACTCCGGGCAGGTCACCGACCAGCGGATCAAACTGACCGTCGGCGCCGCCCGGCCCGAGATCGCCGAACCCGTCGACGGCGCCGTCCTCGCCGAAGCCCGTCCGCGGGTCCACGGCGACGGAGCGGTCGCCGGCGCCTCGGTGGAGATCCGGGACGGTGACGCCACGGCCTGCCGGGCCCGGGTCGAGCGCGGCGGCGGCTGGTCCTGCCGGCCCGGTGAAGCGCTCACCGCGGGCCCGCACTCCCTCACCCCGGTCGAGATCACCAGCGGTGGTGTGGTGCTGCGCGGCGAGGCCGTCCGGGTCACCGTGAAGACGGCGCCGCCCGCAGCGCCCGTCCTCACCCTCCCGGAGTACACCAACGACCCGGGGATCCAGCTCACCGGCACCGGCGAGGCGGGCAGCACCGTCGCGGTCACCGACCAGGCCGCCGAACTGTGCCGCAGCGCCGTCCGGGCGGACGGCCAGTGGTCCTGCCTGCCGGTCGAGAACCTGGTGGACGGGCGCCACCTGCTCACCCCCGTCGCGGTCGACGCGGCCGGGAACCGGACGGCCGGGCAGGCGGTCGTGCTGGTCGTCGACACCGTCCCGCCGGACAAGCCGGTGCTCGGCTCGCCGGCCGCCGGGGAGACCCTGCGGGTCAGTCGGCCGACGTTCACCGGGCGGGCCGAGCCGGGCTCGAAGGTGCTGGTCACGGCGCGGGCGGGCGGCTCGGCGGCCTCGGGGCCGGCTTCGGCCTCGGGTTCGGCCTTGGGTTCGGTCTCGGGCGAGCGGACGGTGCTGTGCGGGGCGACGGCGGCCCTCGATGGCAGCTGGACCTGCACCGCCAACCGGGACCTGACGGACGGGCAGCAGTGGCTGGTCGTCACGGCGACCGACCTGGCGGGGAACGGGGCGGCGGCGGACGCGGTGCCGGTGCGCGTCGCGGCGGCGCCGAGCCCATCGGCGTCGGCGGCGGCGTC